>JBFLZW010000067.1 GCA_040755755.1 bacterium
ATTGTGATCAACTCAATGCTCATCCTAAACCAATACACTGGACTTATACGAAAGAAAAGTTCCTGCTCCAATTTGCTCCACCAGGCCCAAAACAACTGGCCGCGTAATTATGGCGACGTGTACTAAGAATCTGGAAAATGTTTCCTCCGCGAAAGGGTGTGATTTCAAATACTCCTCGAAAAAGGCTTTTTTCCCCTGTCTGCCTTCAACCGTATCGAATTCTTTACGAATGTTAGACGAAAGTCGTTTCGCTTTCCGAAGAATTATAACCTCATCAATAGCTGTAGTGCTGGTGCTAATGGGAGTCATATCAAGCCACTCGCATAGTAAGTAATATTTGGCTGTTGGGACAGCTACTTTAACATCTATAGCTGTTGCTGCTGCCTCTTGGAACATTGTCTTATCAAGGTTAGTCTTACATTCGGCAACTATATAAGCGATATGTGTTTCTTTGGTGATAGCCTCTTTAAAATCTGGAGAGTGTGATGCGCGAATGAAGAGTTTTTTACTGATTGCGAAATCCTGGTCCTTCTCTCTAACTTGCATGCCAACTTCTGTATGACAGGAAGTTAAGCTTGATTCAAATCTAATGCTGGAAAAACAAGTAGTTGGTCCAAATGATAGCTCATACCCCTTAAGTTTATCCGAGAGGATGGTTGTAACCAATATTGGAAGAAACTCTTCAATAACAGTATTATCAAGTTTAAGTTGGCCTTTTTGACGATAGAGAAAATCTTTGCTGCTCTCGAAGACTAACTCTAAGTCAATGTATAATCTATAATCGTTTAAGAGGCTGACCATTTTTGTTAGTTTTTCTTGGGATGTACCTTGGACCTTTCGTAATCGTTGAAGCCATTTTTCATAACGTCCAATTGCCTCCTCAATTTTAGGTACATCTTCTCTGGGAAGTTTTCCATTTTGCAGAAGGGATTTTAGCTTGTCACCATGAGAGGTGGACAATTTCATCAGTTCGGCCTTTCGTGTTTTCAGCTTTACTTAAGATCTGATCACCTTCAAACACAGGAGATGGTTGAACCGTATCAATATTCTCCAAGGCTGATCTTATATCATCCTTGGCCTTGTTAGCTACTGAGTATGCAGTTTCGAGGATTTTTTGTGCAATTGATCGTGCGCTCTCTAAAAATAACGGATTTGATTTACCCGTTGGTGGAGAAAAATGGAGAATATCTTCAAAGATATTTTGTCCGAAACGGTTAAGAAAAACCCTTTCTTGTTTAAGAATCAGGTTGAATCCCAATGAACTATGAGCAACTTCGGTAACAATCTCACCATTGTAAAAAGAAGTCCCTCTAATAGTTGATTCTCTACCAACCACAAAAATCAACCTGCTGTTGGAGCAACAAACCCTTGCCAACTCTTTAAATGTTTGTGCCATATCAAGGCAATATTGTATAGCCGTTAAGAACCTGTTCCCTCTATGCTTCCTGTTCGAGCCAATTTCAGATTTTGCGACTTTTAATAAATCCCAATTGAGGGATTCGACCGAAGCTCTATATTGCTGATGATAGTTGAAGACATTGATATACGGTGGTGATGTTATAACCAAGTCAACAGACGAATCTGCCAAAGGAGTTTTTCTCGAGTCAGCATGGAATACTTTAATTGGCTTCTCAGAAAAGGGGAGCCGGAGGACAAGCTCTGTGATTTTATTCCACATTTTAAATAGCTTTTCTACAGATAAATCCTGCTTATAAAAGTCTAACAATACGATAAGTGTTTCAAATAGATTATGTTGCCTGGCATCCTCGATGCTTGACAGCAAGTCTATGAGTCGAGACTTAATCATTTCAATACGTACATTTTGGAAAAGCGGGAATTTTTTTATAAATTCTCGTCTTATAAGACTCGATACCTTCTCTAAATAAAGGGATCGTATGTTACCTGGAACGTTGATGAAATGATAAGTCTGTGCCAATAAGACAGCCGCGGGATTGATCTCGGTACCATACGCTTCAATACCCAGCAAGCCTGCCTCAAGTAAAATTGTTCCGCTTCCTAGGAATGGATCAAATAACAAGGTTTCAGAAGTAGCATATCTATTTAATAGGACCTCAATTAATTGAGGAGAAAATTGACCATTCCAATGGAGCGGGTTACTCCGAATTTTATTTTTAATATCAAGGTCAGCCTGTGATATCTCGGATCTATTCAGTGGAGTTTCTCGGTAATGTCCAGCAAGGTGTGACATATTTTATCCTATTTTTCTTTCCTGCTCATTCCCCCCAGCTCCAGGATAATATCGCTGGAGGAGTGGTTTTTCGGATCGCCCACGATAGCCACCCTTCCCCCAAAGGAGCGGACAATGGCCGCTTCGGGCACGCTTTGTTCGGTGTAATCCGTTCCCTTGGCATGGATATCGGGTTTCAGCGCCAGCAGGAGGTTTTCAACCGTAAGCTCCGGGAAAATGGTAACATAATCAACACAGGCCAGGGCAGCCAGCATCTCCGCCCGCTCCTCGTGCGGGAACAGGGGCCGGGTGGGACCTTTGAGGATGCGGGTGGATTGATCGCTGTTGATGCCAACAAACAGGACATCCCCAAGCTCCTTCGCTCCGGTAAGATACCGGATGTGCCCTACGTGGAGGAGATCGAAGCAGCCATTGGCCAGAACGATCCGCTTGCCTGCCGCCCGAAGCCGGTCAGCCAGGAGAGGTATTTCTTCGCGTACGGTGAGCTTGCTGGTAAGGTACTGGCTCATGATCCGGCAGTCACCCCGCTCTTTTCCTCTTCCCGCTCCCCCTCCACTGCTTCCCGCAGCTCCTGCCAGTATACGGGAACGGTTCCGCTCTTCATGACCTTGATCCCTCCGGCATAATTGGCAAGCCTTGCAGCCTCGAAGGGAGTAGCTCCGGCGGTAAGCGCCAGGGTGAAGGTGCTGATGACCGTGTCCCCGGCTCCGGTGACATCCGCCACCTCATCCTGACCGTAGATCGGGATAAAGTGAAAATCTCCGGTTTGATCGAGGAGAAACATCCCGCTCTTGCCGCGGGTAATCAGAACGTTCCGGCACCCGGTCTTTTGGAGGGCCATCTGGCCGCAGGATTTCAGGTCCGCCTCACTCTTCAGGGCAATTTGCAGGGCTTCTTCGATTTCGGGCTCGTTGGGGGTCAGAGCGGTCACTCCCCGGTAGGAGAGAATTTCATACCGGGAATCCACGGTAATGATCCTTGACGGCCGCTCGGCAGCCAACTGGCTGACCCTCTCCCGGACTTTCGCCGAGCAGACCCCCAGGCCATAGTCGGAAACCAAAAGGGCATCAACCCGGTCGATGTTTTCCGTAAGGGATTGCAGGATAAACTCTTCCGCTTCGCCATTCACGGGAATTTCCGGCTCCCGGTCGATCCTGACCACCTGCTGTTTGGTCGTATGATGGCTTCCGGCCAAAACGCGCGTTTTGGTTGTAGTATGGCAGCCACTGGCCATGTAGACCAGATCAGTAGAGATGCCCTTTTCCCGCATCAGGTCAAGAACACATTCTCCCATTTCATCCTTTCCCACCACGGCAACCGGCAATGCCCTGGCCCCCAGGGCGCAGACATTATGGGTGGCATTGGCCCCTCCGCCCAGGACAACCTTCCTCGATTCATACCGCAGAATCAGCACCGGCGCTTCCCGCGAAATGCGGCTGCAATGGGTGAAAAGATACTCATCGGCAATCAGGTCACCCAGGATCATGATTTTCTTCGAGCGAAATCGATCCAGAATAGGAATAAACTGCTGAGTATCCATCAGGAGCGGTTCTCCCCCGGTGACTCCTGCTGCAAAATCCACTTCACCGCAGCCAGAAGGTCTTCGGCGATAAAGTCAGGTTTTTGCTCCCACTGGTCACCATACAGCTCAAGCTCTCCGATGCCGTAGCCGGTGAGAACCAGAATTGACTTTACCCCCGCCTTATGACCCATGACTATTTCGGTATGCTTATCACCGATAATATATGACCGCGACAGGTCCACCTTGAGGTCCCGGACCGCCTTTTCCAGCATGCCGATTTTGGGTTTTCGGCAGTCACAGTCAATCCGATAGCTGTCCGGCCCGACATGAGGATGATGGGGGCAATAGTAAATCCTGTCCACATGGGCTCCCTCCTGGCCGAGGAGCATTTGCATTTTGGTATGTACTTCCCGAACCAGCACTTCGGGAAAATAACCACGGGCCACTCCTGCCTGATTGGTAACTACAACGGCCTTAAAATCGCTCTGATTGATCAGCCTGACCGCTTCGGCTGTTCTGGGCAGCAGGTGGAAGCGGCTCAGGTGGTTCACATACCCCACTTCCTCACTGATGGTCCCATCCCGGTCCATAAATATGGCTCGACAATTTCCTTCTTTTTCCATCGTACCTTCAAACCTCATCTTAAAACGAGTTATCAGTTGTCAGTTTTTTTACTGACCACTGACCACTGACCACTGACCACTATCTTTTCCTCATTTTCTCCACTACTGCCTGCCAGACATCGTCTACGGTTATCGCCTTCATGCATGCATGATCTGTCGGGCACTCCCTGCGCAGGCACGGACTGCACGCGGCCTGCTTGTAAATGATGGTATGCTCGTCACCGTAGGGCGAGGTGGTCCGCGGGTCAGTGGAGCCGAAAACGGCTATTACTGCAACGCCTGAGGCAGCAGCCATATGCATCAGGCCGGAGTCATTGGTAACCAGCAGCGAGCACCTGCTCAATAAGCCCGGAAGCTCCTCCAGCCTGGTTTCTCCGGCAGCCAGAATAGGGGAAGACTCCATCCGGGAGGCCATTTCCCTGGCCGCAGGCAAATCATGGATGCTGCCGAAAATAATACACCGTGCCCCATACTGCCTGGCAGCTCTGTCAGCCACGGCAGCAAAGCTGTCCGCAAACCACCGCTTGGCGGAGCCATAAATAGCCCCGGGGTTGAATCCCAGCAGCGGCTCTGCCCCCCTGTATCCTTTGACGCGCAAATACTGGTTTGCCTTATCCTTTTCCCGGTCAGAAACAGCCAGCCGGGGAGCAGCCCTCTCTGCCTTCAAGCCGAGGGCTTCCAGAATTCTCAGATAATAGTAGACCTGGTGAACCTTCAGGATATCTTCCGAGATTTTCACCCTATGGGTTAGAAGCCAGGTGCGGCCATCCGTATTATACCCTACCCGGCGGGGAATACCAGCCAAAAAGGTAATCAGGGCTGCATCAAAAGCATTTTGCAGCAAAATGGCCAGATCAAACCCCTGATGGTGCAGCTTTCTGATCACGCTATACCGGGAGCTTAAAAACCCGCCCTGCTGATCGTAGGTAATCGTCCCGTCGATATCCGGGCAATGAGCATACACCCCCTGCACCCAGGGCCTGGCCAGGATCATGATCCTGGCCTGCGGAAAATTCCGGCGAATTGCACAAATGGCCGGAAGCGTCATGACCGCATCCCCGACCCAGTTGGTTCCCCTGACCAGAATATTCCTGATTCCATCAGGTTTGATCGAGTATCTGTCTTCTCCCCTCACCTTCGTAAATTTCCTGCTTTTCAGCAACCACTTACGACCCAGAGCTTTTCACTCTGTGCTTTTCTCTGTGCCTCTGTGTCTCTGTGGTTTCTTTGTCTTTGTATTTGTATTTGTCTTGAGTTTTTATCGTCCCTTATGGCTGGTGGCTTATGCCTTCTTCCACCTGCCGGACCTTGCCCCACTTCCTCAACTGATCTTCAGGCTGGACCTTCCACCGCCGGTGCATCCAGAACCAGCAGTGAGGAAACCTGCGGATATTCTCTTCGATAATGCGGGTAAACCGGGCAGTATTGGCAATCAGGTCCTTCTCTTTATCTCCAGTATCGATCAGGGCTACCGGCTCTCCTACTTCTATTTCGTATCCGGCTCTTCCCTTTCGGGGCACCATGAAAACCGGGATAACCGGCGCGCCGGTTTTCTGGCTCAGTGCAGCCAGAACAGGAGTAGTCGATGCCGGAGTATTGAAAAAATCGACAAACACCCCCTCGCGCTCCGATACGTTCTGGTCCATTAAAATACCGACCATTCCCTTGCGGGCCAGACATCTGACAATTTCCCTGACCGCACCTTTTTTGGCAATAACCCGGTTGCCGAATTGAACCCTGCGTCTTTCGACCATCCGGTCCAGGTAAGGGTTATCCAGGGGTCTGGCCACCACCGAAGAAGGGAACCCATACAGGCTGAAAGCCAGACCCAGCAATTCCCAATTGCCGAAATGAGCGGTCAAAAACAATATCCCCTTTCCCTTCTTTTTCGCCTCATAAAGATTGTCGATACCGCTCATGCATACATAATCCCGAATGACATCGGGGGGCCGGGCGGGCAGGCAAATGCATTCCACCAGTACCCGGCCCAGGTTACGGTAAGCCCGCTTGGCCAGGGCGATCCGCTGGCTCTCCGACATCTCGTGGTGAAAAGCCCGCTCCAGATTCTCCAGCGTAATGCGACGGTGCCTCTGGTCAAGGTGATACCAGAGATTTCCCGCCATCTCTCCTATCCAGCAGCTCACAAAAAAAGGCAAAGAGTTCAAAATTCCCATGAGACTCAAGGCCAGCCAGTAGGTGAGGAGATCGCGGCGTTTTTTCCCCGGTCCTTCAACTTTTCTTCCCATAGTTCCTTTCCGTCCACCAGGACCATGTCAATGCGCAAAACCCAGACAGGACACTGGAGTAATCCGGGCTGTATGCGAACCGCATCCTTTTCCGTAGTCACAAGGCCCCAGCTTTTTCCGGCCGCGACCCGCCCGTTCACCTGCCGAAGCTCAGCCGCTGAATACCAGTGATGGTCCGCAAAAGCTGCTGCCTCTATTACTTCGGCAGACAGGGCCTTCAGGGTGGCTGCAAAGGCTCCGGGATCGGCAATGGCGCACAGGGCAACGACCGATTTCCCCTCGATGGCCGAAAGGGGCAGTATCTGATCCCCCTGAAGTGAAATCAGGTCTTTCGGTTGATGACAGCCGATAACCACGGGGGCACGGGAATTATACCTTCGGATTTCTCTCTCTGCCTTCTCACGCTGCTCGTGACTGCAAATCCTGGTCAGCAGGATCAGGTCCGCCCTGGCAAGGGCCTGCGGCGACTCACGCAAACTCCCCGCAGGCAGGCAATATCCATTGCCGAAAGGCTTTCGCCCGTCCAGGACCAGAATGTTCAGATCCCTGGAAAGTTGCAGATGTTGAAAGCCATCATCCAGAACAAGGGTCTGGAGATTGAACCTGGCAAGGGCCTCCTGCCCTGCCCGATAGCGGCTTTTTCCCACCAGTACCGGAACTTCCGGCAGCCTCCTGGCCAGCATGAGCGGCTCGTCTCCGGCTGCCCGGCTCGATGCGCATACCTTGCTGCCATCTGAAACCACCAGGATATCGCTGCGTTCAGCAGGCGAAGTCCGTCTCCCATACCCCCGGCTGATGATCCCAACCCGCTCGCCGCTTTCCAGCAGCGTCCGGCAGACCAGGTCCACAGTCGGGGTTTTCCCGGTCCCGCCAACCGTCAGATTCCCCACGCAGATGACCCTGCACGGGAGTTTGGCTGTTGGCCGAAATCCAAGCCGGTAGGCTTTCTCCCGGCAGCGCCCGGCAGCCTGATAGATTTTCGATAAACCAACCAGGGGAGCACGGCACAATTTCTGCCCAAAGCCCGGCTCCGTGACCTCAAGGAACTGCTGCATGCCCAGCCAGGATTTCATCTTTCCCTTTAGACCGTCTCTTAGCTGTAATCTGTTCACAGAATTCAGGAGTCAGAGGTCAGGAGTCAGAATAAATGCTTTTCTCCTGACTCCTGACTTCTGACTCCTGTCTCCTTCTCTTCTCTCCCCATTACATATCGTTCAATCAGGTCGATGGTCTTTTGGGTGGCCCCGCAATTTTCCTCTACTGCCCGCAGGGCTGATTGTCCGGCCCGGTCGCGGGCTGAGCGGTCCTGCAAAAGCCCCTCAAGCTGCCTTTCCAGCTCTTCCCGGCTCTGGACCTCAAACCCTGCCCCGCAACTTTTGAGGAGCTGTGAAATCTCCCGGAAATTATCCACATGAGGGCCAAAGAGGATCGGTTTTCCATACATGGCCGGCTCAAGCAGATTGTGCCCGCCGATCGGCACCATGCTCCCTCCCACAAAAACCACCGTTGCCAGGCTGTACATTTTTGACAGCTCACCGATGGTATCCAGGATAATCACCCGTCCGGTTTGCCCATCGGCTGATTTTCGGGCTTCTCCCTGAACGATGCGGGTCTTTCGCTCAACATACAGCCCCGCCTGGCTGCATTGATCCTCAATAGCCGGAATTTCCGGCAGGTAGCGGGGAGCGATCAGGAGAACCAGACTGGGAGAATGCGACAGAAGGTGCCGGTAGACCTCAATGACAGCTTCCTCCTCGCCCCGGTGGGTGCTTCCGGCCATCAATACCGGAACATCGGGAGAAAGGCGCAGGCCCTGAGCCAGGGTTTCCCGCTCGATTATTGAAATCCTCGTGTTTGCCTGATCAAACTTGAGATTTCCGGTGACAAAGACCCGCGCCGGATCCGCACCAAGTTTGACAATCCTGGCCGCATCGCGGGCTGACTGCATGCCAAAAACCCTGATTCCGGCCAGAACCGGACGAAGCCAGCCCTTCACCATGCGGTATCGCTCATACGAGCGGGAGGAGATGCGGCCATTGACAATCATGACCGGCACCCTGCGCCTGGCTGCGGAATGAATCAGATTGGGCCAGATCTCCGTTTCGGTCAACAGGAGGAAACGGGGATGCATCAGCCCCATAACCCGCCCGGTAATCCACCGGAAATCGAAGGGAAGAAAGATGCTTTGCTTCTCCTGATTGCCCAGGGACTTTTTAACCATTTCGCGGCCCGTTCTGGTGACGGTGGAAATGGTCAGCGGAAGATCGGGGTAGCGGGCGGATAATTCCCGGATCAACGGGCTTGCGGCCATCACCTCGCCTACAGAAACCGCATGGATCCAGGCCGGTCGTTTGCCGCTGAACTGTCGCTGCACCGCCGGAGCATAGATGCCGAACCGCTGCCACAGGTCCTCCTTGTACTTGGCCGTGGTGAAATATTCGAATAAAAACCTCGGCATCTGACCAAGGCAGAATCCAAGCAGCAGAACATCGTACAGCCAGTACGGTGCTTCAGAATTTAATCTTTGAGATTGCCGGTCCATCGGGTTGCTTTTAGGGTGGAGTTGAGAATTAGGGAAACCTCTTATAAGAATCAAAGTCCGGGTTTCAGTAAATAGAGAATATCCGATTATCATATCCGCTACCTTCCAGCTTGTCAACTCTCTTTTCGGGCAAAATGGGGAATTTGAACAGGGAATAAACAGGCAGCGGTATAAACCGGGCAAGAATGTCCGAATGCCTGGTTATGCTCAAAAAGAGCGGGGCAATTGCCTTTTCAAGAATTTGGTGGTAAAATGGTTAATATGAAGAAAGAGAGCGATCAGAAAGTCATCGCCGTAAATAAAAAGGCTTCATTCGATTACTTTATTCAGGAAACCCTGGAAGCGGGGATTGTCCTGCAAGGGACCGAGGTAAAGTCCATCCGGGAGGGAAGAATAAACCTGAAGGACAGCTATGCCAAGGTCGAGGGAGATGAGGTTTATCTCCTCAATTGCCATATCAGCCCGTATAGTCATAGCGCCTTCTATAATCACGAGCCGACCAGAAAGCGAAAGCTCCTGCTCAAAAAACGCCAGATCAAAAGGCTCATCGGCAAGGCGCTCGAAAAAGGGCAGACCGTAGTCCCTCTCAAGGTATACCTGAAGCGGAATCTGGTGAAGGTGGAAATTGCCCTGGCTGAGGGCAAGAAATTATACGATAAGAGAGAGACGTTAAAGCGCAAAGAAGAGGAAAAAAATATGGCGCGGGCCCTGAAGGCTAAGTACCGGTAAGGGTCTGTGCCGCAATCAATAACAATTTTACCGAATGAATAAAAAAAGGGGGCGATCTGGTTTCGACGGGGATAGTTGAGGCAAGGGTTGCATGTCGAGGTCCTGTCACCTCGTTAAACAATAGGAAAAATACAACTGCCAACAACGAATTGGCTCTGGCTGCCTAACTAGCCGTTAGTGCGGTCACGTCCTCTTGCCCTTTGGCCTTGTGGGGGTAAGTTTCGGGCGTCATACTCACGAGGATAGCCGGCTCTTCCTGGCTCGGGGAGTGCCGGTGAAAACTTTGAGCTGGTGAGTCCTTTAATCCCCGCCTCTCGGAGTGGGGACTCACGAGACTGAAATGCGAGGCTAAACATGTAGATATCCTTAGCTGAATATCTTCGGACGGGGGTTCGATTCCCCCCGCCTCCACCAATTTTACTCTCATGACAAGAGGTAGCGCAGGTAAAAACCCGCTACCCTTTTTTTATTCTTATAACCCCCAATATCCCCCTGATGGTTGATGATAAAATATGGGAATTATTACGAGCCTCAAGGAAGAGCAGGAGAATATGCTCTGCTTGCCTGTAATATTTACAAGGGTGCACGCACAGGTGCGGGTATTGCTATTGACCGAAAGTGTTCAAGAAATCCCCGGAAAAATATTACAGCCATGCAAACCCCAAAGAGGATATCAGAGCGAGATTGGAAAAGGATTGCGTCAAGCATCAGGACGATCCACGGGAAATTCTCGTTTCTTTCATCGGCGATCCTTATCAGCCGGAAGAGATGAGGCTGGAGCTTACCAGAGAGTCGATCAAACTGTTAATCAGGTATAACCTGACCTTTACCATCCTGACGAAAGGCGGAACGAGGGGCCGGAGAGATTTTGATTTGCTGGAGGGCTACGGTAAAAGCCGGTTCGGGACCACCCTGATATTACCTCAAAAAGAGTTTAACGGACTTGAGCTGACGATAGAGGAAAACCTTCGGCGTAATTTCCTTTTGAGCAGGTCTGATACGGCATAAGTCACCAGAATCTGCTTACCATTCCCCGGAAACTTCATACATGCAGAATACTTCGACCTGTTTCTTTCTGCCACTGAAGTATTTCCTCATATAATCTGGTTTGGGTGAACATGGTAAAATCGAATGCCAGCCGTAAAGTAGCAGCAATATCTTCTGCGAGACATTCACTTTCCTTCCTTGTAGCAATTGCACGTCTCATCGCAATTGATAGAACACCAATCATGTCCTTTCCACAGCATATCTGCCAAAGGTCATAGCCTTTGCTTTTCAGAGAGACAAGCTCTGCTTCAAGCTGCTGGTCATCCATAGAGCTATTTGAAGATAATTCCATGACTTTTCTAATCATCTTGCTTACATTAATCTTAACTTCTTTCTTATCAATAAACTTATCATACTTCAAGCCCTCGAAAGTCAATTTTAGATGTAAAATTTCAGAAATAAACCTCAAATAACCTATGGGGGAGGAACATTGGAGTATATGTTCACGAACCGTTGTTCTACAAGCTTCACAAAAGCTTTTTACTTTTTCACTGCTTGCAAACTCATCTAAATAATTGTCGAGGGCAGCGGACGCAAATATCATACATTCGAGGTCATGGAAGTCAGTAAACAGGAAGTTAACACTTTTTCTGGCAATATCTCGTAAGCGATCAAAATCACTATCGGCTATTACGATAACATCTTTTGCTTGAACACCGCCCAATTGTTCCCAGGCATCAATTGCATTCTGTTTTCCATGAGCGATAATGACTCTACAGGTATGATCATCGAGAAACCGTTTGTAAACCTTAGAATCATCCGGGCCTTCCACTATCAAAAACGATCCTTGGTAGCCGGACCGCTTCATTCTTATTGAATTGGCAACATAAAAACCAGTGATTCGTTCTTTCACCCTTATGGTCCTTCAAGCTGAACAGTCAGGTCCCAGCGGTCATTAATGATTTCCGGAGAGTGTGTAGCCAATAAGACATCAAAGCCAGAGAGTGATGTAATCTTTGTGAGATCAGCCAGAAATCTCTCCTGCCATGCTATATGCAGTGAAATCTCAGGCTCATCAATGAGGATGAGAGAATTTGGCGGAACCTTAAATAAGAGCTGGTATAGTAACACAACTTCATGCTGTTCCCCGGAAGAAAGGCTATCCGGAAGGAGAGGAGCATTACTATCGCAGAGGAAGTGAAAACCCTCCTGCTTCTCGATAATAAGCTTTTTATACCGAAATTGCTCATTAATAATGC
Organism: bacterium; assembly: GCA_040755755.1. NCBI lineage: Bacteria > bacterium. The sequence goes on from JBFLZW010000067.1 coordinate 12,118, forward strand.
CTTTGAAGATTTCTATCTTAGATGCGAGTTCATCAAGCACATTGAGCTTCTGCTGAACATCATCTACGTAAACGGAGAGAACTGCCAGCTTGCTTTCATCGATATCCTTAGTAAGAGGCAAATTAAAATCCCGTTCTTTATCAAGTATGCCAACTTCGACATACCTTTGGCGCTGTGCCTCAAGCTCACTGAGTTTTTTTTCAAGCTCCTCAGCAGATAGCATTGCAGAGGCTCGCTGATCTACCAATCGTATTGGAAATGTGCTATCAAGCTTTTGAGATAAATTTGCATAATCTGCAAGCTTTTTCTGAATAACGCTTGCAATCTCTTTTGAGTACTCCACAACGGAGGGTTCTAAGGGCTCTCGGAGTTTGGTATTTGTATTTCTTGAGGAATATAGACGCCTTGTGTCAATGAAATGAACAAAAATTTTAGAGCGCAACTTTTTAAGCCATTCCGGCGTGGAACTTTCTCTCAGCATACTGGTCTTGGATATCGGTAGTTCTTCACCATATCTGTCTATAACATCTGGTAAGGTCAGCTTTTCGCCGGTTCTTCGATCCATCCAGAGCTCTGAGCTGACCCTTATAAGCCCAGGGATTATATCCTCGAATGAATGAAGAGGAAAATCCGGACGGATATCTCTCGCAAGTGGATTATATGTGTACGAATCCTGGTTCCCATCCGGGGATCTGAATTCAAACGTCAAAGACTTGGCATCCATTCCCTTCTTCGAGTTTTTTAGTTTTGCCTGGGAAATAGTTAATTCAGAGTTGTCATCGAATTTTATCGAAATCGCTGAGAATGGATATTTCCGGAGGTAGAAATATCTCCCATTAAAAATGTCGCTTATTATTTGAAGAATTGCAGTCTTGCCATATCCATTAGGCCCATGAATTATAGTTATCTTGTCCTTGAGTTTCATCATAATTCTGTGGTTGAAAAGGTTAAACAGACCTGTAACAGATATTTCGCTGATTCTCATATCTACACTGCCCCCTTCCAATTATGAATATTTCAAAGCCGATGAGCATCTGCACATTACCCCCTCTTCCTTGTATAACTAATAGACTCCTTGACGGTTTCCCATTCTGGAGCAGTCTCCGAGAGTTCTTCAATAATATCATTCCAGTCTGCCTGTATATAAGAAGGAAGAGATTTCCTTTGCCGCAGCGCATGGTTAACTTTTTTGATAAAATCCTTGTCAATACCAGAGGGCATCTGTGAATATACCATCATAGTTCTCCATCAGGGCAGTCATCGAAATCCTCATCCCCTGCCGGTCCTCCAAGCACTTCCAGCACCGTCTCCCGGATGATGGAGCGGGGAAATCCGTGCCGGGCAAGAAGGCTGATGAGGCTTCGCATCAGCTTTTCTCTATCTCCCTTGCGAAAGCTGCGGATGCGCTTTCGCGCGAGCCGAAGGGCCACTTCCCTTTCTCTGCCTTCAGGATGATCATAGGCTCTTCGGATTACATCGTCGATAATTTCAGCCGGGATGCCTTTGAGCCGAAGCTCCTGCCTGAGCAGGATTCTGCCGCTCAGCTTCCGGTTAATCGAAAAGTCAGCCCAATCCTCGGCAAACATGCGGTCATCCAGGTACCGGCGCTCGGCCAGGTACTCGATAACATCGTGAGCCACCTCATCGGAGCAGCCCTTGCGCCGAAGCCGCTCATATACCTCTTTGCTGCTCCGGGGGCGGCAGGAAAGGTAATTGAGGGCCAGGTCCCTGGCCCTCTGGAAGTCTTCTTCTGCTGGCATAATTCACCATTCGAAGGGGTGCAGTCCTCCTGGGAGGATCATTATCACTCCTCGAAGTCGCTCTCCTCTCCATCTCCTGCTGAGCTCCCTTTGGGAGAGGCGGAGCCCCCCATCGCTCTGATCTTGTCAGCGATTTCCTGGAAGATGTCAGGGTTACTCTTGAGAAAGAGCCGGGCGTTCTCGCGTCCCTGGCCCAGCTTCTCGTTTCCGTAGCTGAACCAGGCCCCGCTCTTTTGGATCAGTTCCTTTTGCAGGGCTACATCCAGCAGGGCTCCTTCTTTGGAGATTCCCTCGCTGTAGAGGATATCGAATTCAGCGCTCCGAAACGGAGGTGCGACCTTGTTTTTCGTAACCTTGACTATGGCCCGGCTGCCGATCATCTCTTCGCCGACCTTGATCGGGCTTCCTTTTCGGATTTCCATCCGGACCGAAGCATAAAACTTCAGGGCCCGTCCGCCGGTGGTTGTCTCAGGATTGCCGAACATCATGCCGATTTTCTCCCTCACCTGGTTGATGAAAACGACACAGGTTCTGGATTTGGAAATAGCGCCGGTCAGTTTGCGCAGAGCCTGTGACATCAGACGGGCCTGAACACCCATATGGGAGTCGCCCATATCTCCCTCAAGCTCGGCCCGGGGGACAAGAGCGGCTACCGAATCGACCACGATGATATCCAGAGCGGTGCTGCGGACCAGGGTTTCGGTAATCTCCAATGCCTGTTCGCCGGTATCGGGCTGCGAGATCAGGAGGTCATCCGTATTGACCCCAAGCTTTTTGGCATAAACCGGATCCATGGCATGCTCGGCATCGATAAAAGCTGCCATGCCTCCCAGTTTCTGGGCTTCGGCTACGATATGCAGGGCCAGGGTCGTTTTTCCTGAAGATTCCTGGCCATAGATCTCGATGACCCGGCCGCGGGGTACTCCATTCACGCCAAGGGCCATGTCCAGGGTCAGCACTCCGGTGGGAATGACCGGGATATCCATGGCGAAATTCGACCCCAGCTTCATGATCGATCCCTTGCCAAAGGATCGCTCGATCTGATGCATGGCTAAATCAAGGGCTTTCAGTTTTTCTTTTCTGGCATCTTCCATATTTATTGTTTTATCTTCCATAATTGTTGTGTTTCTCCTTAAAGATATCTGCTGGATATCCATTTCCCCGGCTTCCTGCCGGGTTCTCGTCATGCTCGCCACCAACCCCATGCTGCCATAGAAAAATCAGACCAGCGGGATCCGCCCCAGCTCGGTATGAACCGCTCCTTCAGGCCGCAGGTCACTTTTCATCAGCCTGATGTCCCGGATCATTGCCTGGCCGAACACCGGGTGGGGCACATCGGCCAGGAGCTTGCCCAGAGCTGCCGCGCCTTCGAGAGAGCGAATCCTGCCCAGAGTGAGATGGGGATTGAACTTCTTCTTTTCCCTCGGAAAACCAAGAGCGGCCAGTTCCTCTTCCACCCTCGCCTGGACGATCCGCAAGGGCTCCACTCCTTCCGAAATCCCGACCCAGACCACCCGCGGATTTCGCAGACCGGGGAAAACCCCGATCCCCTCAATTTTTAGATTAAAGGCTTTGACTTCCTCGGCTGCCTTTCGAAGCGCATGCAAGATAGGCCCGACCTGAACCGCGGCAATATCTCCCAGAAACTTTACGGTCAGGTGTATCGTCTCCGGCTTGACCCAGCTCACCCGGCAGGCCGTCTTTTGAGCTTCCTTCATCAGTCTGGCCTGAAGATTGCCGATCTCCTTCTGGATGCCGGGATCAATAGCCATGGCCACAAAGGATCGAATAACCTCGTTCTCTTTCATAGATAATACCTTCTCACCAGGTCCAGGGCCATTTGGGAAGCCTCCAGCTTGATCTCTTTCCGGGAACCCTGGAGCCGGCATTCTTTCAGCGAAAAGTTCTGTCCATCGTACAAGCAAAGGAAAACCAGTCCCACCGGCTTTTCGGCACTTCCTCCGCCCGGTCCGGCAATGCCGCTGACAGCCAGGGTCAGATCCGCCCTGCTTATTCTCTTCAATCCAATACACATCTCCCGCACGACCTGTCCGCTGACCGCACCAAACCGGCACAGGGTTTCCTCCCTGACTCCGAGCAGCTCCTTCTTGGCCTGATTGCTGTAAGTAACCACCCCTTGCAGGAAATAATCCGAGCTGCCCGGCACATCCGTGACCCGGCTGGCGATCAGACCGCCGGTACACGACTCTGCCGTAGCCAGGGTATGGCGGTTTTGCCGAAGCTGGTTACCGACCACCTCCTCCATGCTCTCTTCACCCTCTCCATAAAGATATTCCCCCAGCCGGAGGCGAACCTCATCCCGCACCCGGGTCACGAAGTCGGGCTCAAGGGATTGGGAGGAATGAAGCCTCACCTGGACATCCGTTCCCAGGGGATGAGACAAAAAGGAAACCGATATCCGCTCATCCCGGGTGAGGAGACTTTGCAGTTTTGCGCCAATCCGCTCTTCAGCCAATCCACAGGTCCGGAAAATAATCAGACCGCACGATAAGGGCCCGGTCTCATAGGGCTCTTCATGGGTACTGCCAGTTATCGAATGACAGGTCAAAAAGCAGCCTCCTTACTTTTTATTTGAATTAAACGTGTTGAAAAAACAGTGCCTACCAATTTAAATCATTATATAGCCTTGTTATCTCCCTGTCAACCAAGGTTCATCGATTCCTTCCGGAAATATCCGCCAGAAAATTTTCACCCTTCCGATCATGAAAGTCAAGTCTTCCGAAAAAATGAATAAACAACTACCACTTATTCCCTATATCGACAGGGTATTCCCTATGCCCACAGAGAGAGTATATGATCCGGGGTCGCAGGTTGCACTTTTTTCTTGATTCAATTTATTACATTTTTTAAGATAGCAAATAAAGCTCACATTAATTATCATAAAGATCACCATGTTAATCCGAAAAAATAATACCAAGGCTTGTAAGCAAGCGTTCAGGCAGTCATAAACTCCCACAGGGGGGTAAAAGAAAGTTATAAAGGAGGATTATTCATGCCGAAAAAACTCAAGATACTCGTCGCTTCTCCAGAAGTCGCTCCATTAGCCAAGACAGGCGGGCTGGCAGATGTCGCCGGAGCCCTGCCCAAGGCATTAAAAAGCCTTGGGCATGACGTCCGGGTAGTTATGCCGCTCTACACCATGGTCAAGCAGCATAACCCACAACTCAAGGAGGAAATCCCGGTTCTGGAAGTGCCGATCGCCGACCGGAAGGAGCGGGCCATCGTTCTGTCAACCATGCTCCATGATACGGTTCCAACCTATCTGATCAAACATGACCGCTACTATGACCGGGAGTACCTTTACACCACCCCGCAGGGGGATTACCCGGACAATGCCGAGCGATTCATCTTTTTCAGCCGGTCGATTCTGGAGATGCTCAAAAAACTGGATTTCGCGCCGGACATTATTCATGTTAATGACTGGCAGACCGGGCTCGTCCCCACGTACCTGAAAGTTCTCTATGCACAGGATGAGTTCTTTAAAAACACGGCTACGGTTTTTACCGTCCATAACCTGGGCTACCAGGGGAAATTCTGGGCTCTGGATATGCCCATGACCAATCTTCCCTGGGATGTCTTCTCCATCAATGGAATAGAATATTATGGAGATATCAGCTTTCTCAAAGCCGGTCTGATGTATTCCGATGTCATATCAACCGTCAGCAGAGGATACAGCCGGGAAATTCAGACCCCGGAGTTTGGCCTTGGCATGGAGGGCGTGCTGCAATTCCGGAGCAAAGATCTCTACGGGATCGTCAACGGGGTAGACTACGATGAATGGAGCCCGGAAAAAGACAAGTTAATCAAAAGCACCTATACCGCCAGCACCCTGGAGGGAAAGAAAGCCGACCGGGAGGACCTGCTCAGTGAGTTTACAATGAAGGTGCCGGAAAATGCTCCCATCATCGGCATGATTACCCGGCTGGCGGATCAAAAAGGATTCGATATCCTGTCCGAGGCAATGCCCGAATTGATGAGAATGAATCTGGCCATGGTGGTATTGGGGACCGGAGAGCAAAAATATCATGACCTGTTCACCAAATTAAAGAAGGAGTACTCTCAGAAGCTGGGAGTTGTCATTGCCTTCAACAATACCCTGGCTCACAAGATCGAAGCCGGCAGCGACATGTTTTTGATGCCTTCCAAATATGAGCCCTGCGGCCTCAATCAGATCTACAGCCTCAAATACGGTACTGTGCCGATTGTCAGGGCCACCGGGGGTCTGGACGATACGATCCAGGAGTACGATCCCAATACCGGCAAGGGGAATGGTTTCAAGTTCAGCGAATACTCATCCCAGGCCCTGATTGAAACCGTAAAGAGAGCCCTCAGTGTTTTCGAAGACAGGCAAAGATGGACCAAACTCATGAAGAACGGCATGAGCGAAGACCACTCATGGAAGGCTTCAGCCAGGGAGTACGTCAGTCTCTACGAGACCGCGATGAAGAAGCGGACGGTTGCCTAGATTGTCCGTCCGTCTCCATCTTCCCATGAGACAGGTTCCGTGATTCCGTGATAATTATGGCCCCCTGCCCCTTCCGATGCGAAGGGGCAGGGGGATTTCTTCCTTCCGGTGATGCCCCTATCATCCAGCAATTCCAGGCTGATCCCGGCCTCATTCAGTCCAAATGCCTTCAGATTCCTGCTATAGCTTTTTGGAAGAGGAGGGCGAGGGGATGTGCATGAGAATCGGTCTGAAAGCCTGGGGTGGGGATACTCTGGCTGCTCTTTCTCCTCCCATTTCGAGGTGTGGCACAGCCCAATCTGCCTAAATTATGCCAAGGTACTCCAATTTCGTCGAAACCATCGCAACCTCAATGTCTATGAAAGAGTTACCTTTATTGTGAAATCAATAATACAAAAGGCTCAGGAACAACTTTTAAGGTTTCCCGTATACTTCTTGTTACAAAGCTCTTGGGTCATTTATCACATATGAGCGACTCCTTTTTACTTATTGTTTCAATTAGTTAGAGTATATCATAAGTGACTGCTAATGCACTCTCAATCTATTTTTAAAAAAGTGTCCGGTAGTGAAACCAAACATAAGCATCCCTGTCATTCTCCCAGAGTAATAGTAAGATACTGATTTGACGCCATCATTTCACGTCAATGTCCGAAATCACGGTCACGCCGCATCTTGACATTCCTTGGCGAAGGTGCCATAATTGCTCTTTTAGCTAGAGTATGGCATTCTGGTTGCCGAAAAATAGATAATAGTGGCTGAAAGTCAATCTCAGCTATCAGAAAAACAGGATAGAGCAACCTCAAGAGAACAACTTCAGTAGAACAAGGAGAGTAAATATGCCGATGGGTATTTTAGGGAAAAAGCTTGGAATGACGCAGCTTTTACGGGAAGGCGGAGAGGCGGTGCCGGTAACCGTTATTCAGGTCGATCCCTGCACGGTGGTACAGAAAAAAGTGAAAGGTACCGATCATTACAATGCCATTCAATTGGGATTTTTAGACAAAAAAGAGTCCCGGACAATCAAACCGCTTCAGGGGCATTTTAAAAAAGCAGGCGTTGCTCCGAAAAAAATCCTCAAAGAGATGCGGCTGGATGAGGCCGAAATAGGCAATTATGAAGTAGGCCAGGAAATCAAGGCCGATCAGCTCTTTCAGGCTGGTGATTATATTGATGTTATTGGCAATTCAAAGGGCCGGGGGTTTGCCGGGGTCATCAAGCGGCATGGATTCCGCGGGGCTCCGGGGGCTCACGGGACCCACGATTACAGCCGGCACGGCGGTTCCGTCGGCAGCAACACCTATCCCGGCCGGGTATTCAAGGGTCTGCGGATGGCCGGACGTATGGGCAATGAGCGGATAACCGTGCAGAACCTGAAAGTTGTCGATATCCGGCCGGAACAGAATCTGATTCTGATAAAGGGGGCTGTTCCTGGAGCCAATAATGGAATAGTGATTATCCAAAAGGCGATTAAGAAGGCGGTCAAGAATGGCAAATAGGGGTAAATGAGCGTAAATAAGGCTCAATAAGGCCCACCAAGACTCAATAAGGGTAAAAAATGCTCGATAAATTTTTCTCTCCACGGTCAGTGGCAATCGTTGGCGCTTCGAGAGAACAGGGGAAGGTTGGTCATGAGATTGTCAAGAACTTGCTTCTCGGTGGCTTCTCCGGGCAAGTTTTCCCCATTAACCCCAAGGCCAGCACTATTCTGGGGAAAAAAGTTTATGCCGGAATCATGGATCTTCCGGACGGCCAGGTTGATCTGGCCGTCATCGTCATTCCGGCCCAGTATGTCAAGGAAGCTCTTATCCAATGCGCTCAAAAGGGGATCAAGGCAGCTATCGTTATCTCGGCAGGCTTTAAGGAAGCGGGGAAGGATGGTGCGCTGCGGGAAAAAGAGCTTTTGCAGACAGCGCACGAATATGGGATACGCATTCTGGGGCCGAATTGCCTGGGGCTCATCAATACCTCGACCAGCCTGAACGCATCCTTTTCCAGTGAGATGCCCCCCAGGGGAAACATCGCTTTTTTCTCTCAGTCAGGTGCTCTTGGCACTGCAATTCTGGACTGGGCAGTAGGCCAAAAAATCGGGTTTTCCAAATTCATCAGTCTTGGCAACAAGGCTGACCTTGCTGAAAGCAGCATCCTGGAATCCTTATGTCAGGACCATGATTCCAAAGTCATTCTGGGGTACCTGGAAGGAATAGAGAAGGGACAGGAATTTCTGCATAAAGCCAGGCAGGTAAGCAAAGTCAAGCCGATCGTCATTACCAAATCGGGAAGCACCTCGGCGGGGACGAGGGCTGCATCCTCCCATACCGGCAGCCTTACCGGATCGGATGTCGCCTTTGAATCAGCCTTTAAGCAGACGGGAGTCATCCGGGCCAGGACCATCGAGGAGCTTTTTAACTATGCCCTGGCCTTTGCCTATCAGCCGCTGCCCAAGGGGCCGAACCTGGCCATCATTACCAATGCAGGAGGACCAGGGATTCTGGCAGCGGATGCTGCGGAAAAAAATAACATCAATCTTCTTTTTCTCGCTAAGGAAACAACCGACAAGCTGGCTACTCTGCTTCCTCCGGCAGCGGGTGTCTATAATCCTGTCGATATCCTGGGAGATGCCAGGGCGGACAGATACCAGAAAACACTGGAAGTGGTGCTGGAGGACCCCAAGGTACATGGCGTACTGGTCATTCTCACCCCGCAGGCCATGACCGAGATACCGCAGACGGCGGAGGTCATTGGTGAGGTTTCGATGTCCACCGAAAAGCCGATTCTGGCATCCTTTATGGGAGAGTATGCGGTCAGGGAGGGAATCGAGCGGCTGGCAAAATATAGAATACCGAACTACAGCTATCCTGAGCATGCTATCGAGTCGTTTCACAAGATGTGGAAATACCGGCGATGGCAGGAGCAACCGCCGCTCACGTATGTGTCTCTTGAGGCGGACAGGGGCCGGGTCCGTCAGATTATCGATCAGATTCGAAACACGGGGCAGGTTGAAATCGGTGATCTGAAAGCCAGAGAGATTCTGGCCGCCTATGGATTTGAAGTGCCGTCTTCCCGAGTGGCCGAGGATTCCGATATGGCCGTTGCCCTGGCCGAAGGGATCGGCTATCCGGTGGTCCTCAAGATTGTATCTCCGGAAATCCTGCATAAATCGGATGTCGGGGGTGTGAAGGTAGGATTGAAAACTCCTGAAGAGGTTCATGCCGCCTTCCAGGAAATCATGGCCAAAGTCCGCAAGTTTATGCCTCATGCCCTGATTCAGGGAGTATCCATCCAAAAGATGTATGAAGGAAAGCGAGAGGTCATTTTAGGTATGGCCAGAGACCCCCAGTTCGGTCCTCTCATCATGTTTGGGCTTGGTGGGATTTATGTCGAAGTGCTCAAGGATGTCTCTTTCCGAATCGCTCCCATCTGCCGGGAGGAGGCACAGGCCATGATCACGGAGATCAAGTCATACCCGATGCTGGCAGGGGTGCGGGGGCAGAAGACCGTTGACATCGAAGCCATTGTCGAAGCCCTCCTTCGGCTCTCACAACTGGCTGTTGATTTTCCTGAAATTTTAGAGGCGGACATTAATCCGCTGCTTATGAAAGAATCTGGTCAAGGGGCCGTGGCCGTAGATGCTCGGTTTACCATCAGCCCAAACTAACCGTATTATGATGTTAAACTCATTTGCTCTGGAGGGAAGATAATGATTTCCTTATACATCGGATCAACGGCCGGTTATTCGGGAAAGAGCATGGTCTGTTTAGGGCTCGGAACCCGATTTGCGCGGGATGGTTTCCACTTCAGTTATATGAAACCTATTGGCAAACCCACTGCCCAGGTGGGGGATGTAATCACCGATGAGGATGCCATTTTCATCGCCAAAGCGCTCTCTCTCCGTGAGCCACTGGATACCATTTGTCCTATTGTCGTCACTCAGGACATGATAGTGCAGGCATATCGGAACAAGACAGAGGGGCTGGAAGGAAAATTGATCGAAGCCCATCTCAAATTATCGGAAGGCCGGGACATTATGCTGGTTGGAGGAGGAAGCGATTTATATGAAGGAGCTTTCCTGGGCCTTTCCGGCTTGTATATTGCCCAGAAGCTTCTGAATACCCAGGTTATCCTGATCGACCGCTTTACCACCGAAGTTTGCGTGGATTGCATTCTGGGAGTTAAAGAAGCCCTGAAAGAGCGGCTCATCGGCGTTATCCTGAACCGGGTCGCCCCGGAAAGAATTGAGTACGTCGAGCGCAGGATTGCCCCTTTCTTAAGCTCACGGGGGATCGATACCTTCGGTATCATTCCCTACGATCAACTGCTGAATGCGGTCACGGTAAAAGAATTAGGCTCCACGCTGAACGCCGAAGTCCTCTGCTGCAACGACAGGCTGGATGAATTGGTCGAAAGCTATACTATCGGCGCCATGACCGTTGACCGGGCGCTCAAATATTTTCGCCAGAAAAAAAACAAAGCGGTCATTACCGGGGGAGACCGACCGGAAATTCAACTGGCAGCTTTGGAGACATCCACCAAGTGCATCATTTTAACCGGGAATCTCTATCCCAGTGATCTCATTCTCGTCCAGGCAGAGGAACATAATGTTCCGGTTATGGTGGCCAAGGATGATACGCAGGCTACGGTCGAGAAGGTAGAGCGGATATTTGGCCGAATCCGGGTCCGGGATCAACGGAAGGTGAACCGGGCAGTTGAGCTTATCGACCAGAGGATAGATTTTCCTCTCTTGTACAAAAAAATCGGATTGGCCTGATTTAACGACTGAGATCATATATTTATCTGCTATTTATCTGCGATCAGCGGAAGAAATTCACGGAAAGGAAATGGAAGTTCCTGTATTGTCAAGGTGTTCCAAACCATAATTGCATGAGGGAGAAAACAGATAAGCTATGTCTTTAACTATTGGATGGTTTACCACTGCTGAGGATAGCAAGGCTCATGATCTTTTTACCGGCACCTACAAGGCAATTCATGAATTAGGTCTGAATGTTGATATCGCCTATCTTTTTTGCAACCGCCGTAAAGGGGAAGATTCAAAAAGTGATCAGTTTCTTACTTCCGTCCAGGAGCTGGGAATTAACCTGATAACTCATTCCTCTCTGGAATTCCAAAAAGACCTCAAATCTCACCCTGCCGAACAGGAAACCGGTTTTCCACCCGACTGGTACGAAGAATACCACCGGCAGGTAATGGAAAAAATTTCCAATTACCCAATAGATATCGCTCTCCTGGTGGGTTATACCCCCAGGATCAGCATTGAATTTGTCAGGAAATATACCGCAATTCAGTTTCGATCCGCTCTCCCCGATGGACCTTCGGGCACCTGGCCGACTGTTATCTGGCAGTTGATCGGAACCAGAAGCGCTGAAGCAGGGGCCACCCTGCACCTTTTGACCGAAGATGACACCGAGCGGGGGATTCCCATCACGTATTGTAACTATTTTATCAAAAGAAAAGAATTTTCCTCTTTCTGGCAGGATCTGGACAGAAGGATGCGAACCCAGCCCCTGAGCCAGCTCATGGCCACCGAGGGAGAAAGTATTCCTCTGTTTTCGGCCATCAAAGAAGCTGGAGAAGAACTGGAAAGTCCTCTCATCAACCTTACCCTCCAGGATATCATTACTGGAGTGATCAGAATCGAAGACCGGATGGTCTACCGCAACGGAGAGCTTCTCGTGAACGGCTACTGCCTGACGCAGGAAATTGAGACCTTCCTTATTGAACAGGAGGAAGGTGAAGAGGAAGAGGAAGAGGAGGAGTATTTCGAGGAGGAGGATGAGGAAGCAGGGCTTGCCTGATCTACCGCCCGGATGTCCTCAAGAATAAAGGATTGAAACAGGAATATTCTTGCCGGCGGCAGGTCAATCTGGCCTGCCAGGGCCTGATTACCAGAAACAGTATTGCCTATGAGCTTGCCTGTCATTTTATCCCCCAGGGGAATGTTCTGTTTTCACGCCTTCAGCGGTATGACAGTTTTCTCAGTGAGGCAAAGCTCAGCGGGGCAAAGCTGACATCTCCCTATCAGCCGGGTAAATTCCTTTGTTATCTTTTGCCCTTTCTCAAAGCCTTCGGAGCTACTGACCGGCGGATCGCGGAATATTCGACCGTCAGCATCTCACTCGTACCTGGAGCCGGAAAGTTTCTGGATATGATCCGGGCCTGCGGCATCCCCTGCTTTTTCGTCAGCTCTGCCTACCGGCCATTCATTGAGTCCCTGGGCCACCTGCTTGGTTTCAGGGATGAGGAAGCTTATTATACGCCGATGGACCTTGATTCCACGGCGATAACTATATCCGAGCTGGAGACCCTGAAAGACCTCGCCGACGAAATCATTAACATGCCCCCGTTGTCCTGGACTCAAAGGTCGGCAGTTTCCTCAACGGCGCTCGTTCCTGAACATCTTCCCTATTGCCGGAGGCTTGAGATTATACTCACTGAAGAAATCAGCGGTATGGAGATTGGAAAAATCCTGACCCAGGGTGCCGCTCTGACCGGAATCGAAAAAGTGACTGCCGTCAAAGACAGCCTTGAAAAAACGGGTAATCCTGCCGAGGGAATACTCTATTTCGGCGGCAGTATCCTGGACGCGGATGCTCTTTCATGGGTGAGGAAATCAGGCGGTCTGGCTGTCTCCTTCAATGGGGACAAGGCTGCACTTCAAGCTGCTGAAGTGGCTGTTATGTCGGGTAATTCCGCCATCCTGGCCATCATCAGCGATGTTTTTTACAACCAGGGAAAAGAGGGAGTCCTGGAGCTGATCGGCAACTGGGACCTTCATACTATTCAAACCGATAAACTCAAGGTCCATCCATCTCTCGTCAATGAGCTGTTCTCCCATGAGCCCGATTTATTCCCCCTGCTTGAACTCGTTACCAGGGAAAACCTTGAGAGACTTGCCGGGGCGAGTGAATCCTGCCGCCGGATGATCCTTGGGGGAGTCATGTAGAGGGAGCAGGAAAAGCATGGCTGAAATTAAACCATTTCAGGGTATTGTCTATAATCAGGAGTTCGTACAAAATCTCTCTTTGGTCATCGCGCCGCCGTATGATGTTATCTCCGATGAAGCCAGAGAGAGACTCTATCAAAATAGCCCGTATAACATTATCCGGCTGATCAAAGGAAAATCCGAGCCCCAGGACGATGAATCGAATAATCAATATACCCGGGCAGCTCATTCGCTGCGATCCTGGCTCCGGGAGGGGATCCTCCGCCAGGATACCGAAGAGTGCATCTATCTCATGGAGGATGAATACACCCTGCCGGGGAGTGGACAAAAACTGGTCCGCACAGGGTTTACTGCCCTTATCAGGCTGGAGGAATACGGTTCAGGCAAGGTCCTGCCCCATGAAAAAACCCTCGCTAAACCAAAAGAGGACCGATTAAAGCTCATTCATGCCTGCCGGACCAATCTCAGCCCGATTTTCGCTCTCTATCCTGATCCGTCCCGCACGATTGGTACTCTGCTCGATGAGGCCAAGGCTGGCACCAGACCCTTTATCGATATCCTTTCCCAGGAGCGGATCCTCCATCGGGTGTGGAGGATAACTTCATCCCGCATTATTCAAGGGATTATTGGTGAAATGCAACCCAAATTCGTGCTCCTGGCTGACGGACACCACCGGTACGAAACCGCCCTGACCTACTGCCGACAGATGCAGCAGTGCACCCTGCCTGCAACCGCATCATCCCGCAATGCAGCCTCCTTTGTGATGATGTATTTTGCCAGTATGGATGAGCCCGGTCTGACCATTCTTCCCTACCATCGGCTGCTCAGGAATCTGCCGGCGGAAACCCTCCGGAACTGGAAGACGATCGTCAGCCAATACTTCAGGATCGACGGCTATCCCTTTGATGGCCTGACCAGCAGCGAGCGGCAGGCACGGGAGAAGATGTTTTCCCACCTGTCGGAGAAAGGAAACCGCCATCTTTCTGCCTTCGGCCTGTATACCGGAGATAAAAACTACTATCTGCTCACCCTGAAGCCGGAAGTCGATATCGAGAGGGAAATCTCCAGCGACCAGCCTTCCATCTGCAAGCAACTGCCGGTAACCATTCTGGACCATCTCCTGGTTAACCATATCCTGGGCACTCATACCAGCCTGGTCAAGGAGACCTGTCTGGGGTTCTCTCACGATTATCGGGAGGCGATCGACGATGTCAACAGCCAGGAATCCCAGATGGCTGTCTTCGTGAATCCGACCCCGATTCATATGGTTAACCAGATTGCCCGCATCGGCCAGCAGATGCCCCAAAAATCAACTTTCTTCTATCCCAAACTGCCGACCGGCCTTGTCCTGCGAAGGATTGCTGAGGATTAAACTGCCACTTTAACGCCTGGCTGCTGAGCTTCCTACCCCACGTTAAACTTCAGCAGTCTCCCCATCTGCCGCAGCTCTTCAACCCTTTCGTGGGACAGGTTCAGGCCGGGAGCTTCAGCCCGCAGCACCCCAGGATAATTGAGCAAAAGGCTTTGGAAGAAATTCTGCATCTGCCAAAGGTTCATGGACAGTTGAAGCTTCTCAGCTATGGAAAAAAGCTGCCGAATGGTTGAAAGGTCGCTGGTGGATGGATCGCTGGCAAGCAGGCGAAGCCTGTTCTCCAGTTGCTGGCGGATCAGAAGGCCCGCTTCCTGGGTCGAAAGCTTTACCTGCCAGTGTTCGGCCTGCTGCATGATGCTGGAAAGGCGGCTGCAGCTATCGCAGTCTGCCGGAATTGCCAGGTTTTTCAATCTGCTGATAAACTCATCATAGAGAAAATATTCCGCAGCCACTAAAAATCCCTTGGGAATAGGAACCTCCACCTTCCGCAGATAGTCCATCATCTGATAGTGCTCACGGTAGAGATTGCGGTAGGTATCGGTGAAGTGTTTCAGAATATGCTTGCTGATCAGTGAAGTAATCTTGATTCGCTCCTCTATGAACAGCTCGCCGAGACTCAAATAATTTGCTCCATAATTCTCTGCAATGATCCGGTTGACCCCTTCGATATCAGATTGGGCAAAGTGTGCCAGGAGGTTTTGCCTGACTTCGTGACCGGGCAGTGCACCTTCCGAATCGGTAAGTATGTAGGAGCGAAGATCAAGACCTGCCGGATGAAAGACAGTAAATGCAGCCTCGTAGGTCTCCCAGGTGATCAGGCTTGACACCGTGACGGTGCCAACAGCCAGGTGACTGGAATTTGCCTCCTTCTTGTCAAAATCCTTCCTCGTTACCCGATAGCTGTAAATTTCCTGCTGCTGCTCGTAATCCTCATAGAGAGAGCTGATGGCATAGTGGGATAAGACCCTCCGAAAGTCAACCTGAGAGGGGAGAACTACTTTGCGGAAAATATCCGCGCCAGTTCCCATTTCGGAAACATTGCTTCTGGCTTCGGCCAGTTTGTCGAGCAATATCTTGTCAATCTCCGGCGGTCCGCCGACCTCACGGGCCAGTTGGATGGCCCTGGCCGCATATTTAAGAATCTGAACTGTCTCGATTCCTGAAATATCATCGAAAAACCAGCCGCAACTGGTAAACATGAGCAGGCCGCAGCGCTGCATCTCCAGGAGCTTCAGAGCCTGAACCTTTTCAGATTGCTGAAGAGGGTGCTGCCGGTACTCAGCCAGAAACCGCTCGACATTGTCCTGTGCACGGTCAAGAATAACACTGATATATGCGTCCCTGGCCGCCCAAGGGTCTGCCAGATACCGCCTTCCTTCCCGCTCGAACAGCTCATCAAGGGCTGCCTTCAGCCTGTCCAGCCCCTCGCGCAAAGGCTGCCTCCACTGCTGATTCCAGCCATAATACCTGCCTGAATTGCAGCCGCAGTTGGCTCGCCAGCGCTGGATCCCGTGAGCACAGCTCCATGAGGTGTTTTCAAAAATTTCCACCTGAAACTTGGGAGGATGTTTTTCCAGATACTCGGCATAATTGGTAAGCCTGGCAATATTATTCCTTTCGATGTAGTCAAGGGCATAGGTCAGCGCCATCTCACCAAACTTGAAGTGATGGCCGTAAGATTCCCCGTCTGTAGCCAGATGCAGAATCTGGGGCCAGACCCGGCCATCGTTAAATCCTTTCATGATTCTCTGGACGAAGTAATCGCCGCTTTCCAGTACCCGGTCAAAAGCGATCGAGAAAGAGATGGGAGCATCGTAAAAAAAGATGACAATCGAGCGGCCATCCCTGAGAAAGCACTTATAGGCAAGTGTCGGATCAATATTACCCTGCCCGGTTTCCATCCATTCTTCAGCCCCGATTTTCCGAATCCTGCGGGCCTGATGAGGAGCCAGGATCGTAAATTGAATGCCCTGCTCACTCAAGGTTTGCAGAACTTCCATGTTAACCGCTGCTTCGGGCAGCCACATTCCTTCCGGTTTTCGATGAAAATGATATTCAAAATCCCTGATGGCCCAGATCGTCTGGGTCTGTTGGTCCCTCTTCGAAGCCAGGGGCATAATGAGATGATTATACCCCTGAGCAATGGCATTACCATGTCCTGACCGCTCCTTCTGGCTGAGACGGTCTGCCTCTACTATTCGGCTGTAAGTTTCCGGCACATATTTTTTTAACCAGGAAAGGAGTGCAGGCCCAAAATTAAAGCTTAATTTCTGGTAATTGTTTATTATCTTCAGAATCTGATTCTTACCGTCAATGATCCGAGAGGCGGAATTGGGCGAGTAGCACTCGGCAGCGATCTTATCATTCCAATCATGATAGGGAGTGGCCGTAGGTTGAACTTCAATTTCCTCCAGCCAGGGGTTCTCCCGGGGGGGCTGATAGAAATGCCCATGAATACAAAAATATTTTTCCACGTTATATCACACGATTAGTATAAATGAATTATTACTCCTGATGGTGAGCATTATTTTTTTAAGTAATAACACCTTTTGCTCACTCTGTCAACTGAAGCAATGAGAATGCGATCACTTTGGAACATCGAGAATACAAAAAAGATGGAAGCAAGAAATATTTATGCTTATTTTACATATATCCGCCTCATAAATCAAGCCAAATTTAACGCAAATGACCATTCCGCCTTCTCATGACCATGACATGACCATCAGTGAAATTATGTTTCATTCTTCAGCATAACTTTCACCTGGTTTATCCGACTTATTTTACAGGCCGGGAAAATGCTCATTCGCTGCACCGTTGAAAGAATATATTCCGGGCGGTACTTTTTACTTGAACCCTGGATTATTAATTTACTATAATAGTATATGCTTTGATCTTACCGAGAATAAGGAAATCCACACAATGAAAGAAATCATTGATCCAACGAAAAAAAATATTCTGATGCAACTCAGCCAGCAACAATTCGCCACCAGGTCTCACTATTCTGAAGTTTACGATATTCTTCTTATGAACTTCGAAAGCCTGGTCAATTCCCCTTCATCATTTCCGGTGAAAAAGATCAACATCGTTAAGCAACTGTTACACGAGATGATCTCTCAACTTCCCATCGATTATAACGAGATCCTCACGCTGGCCCTTATTTCAAACCAGAAAAAGTTCCAACTCCACAACTCTCTCAATGTCTGTCTTATCTCCCTGCTTATCGGACGGACTTTGAATTACTCCGATGAGGAGCTCCTTGAGCTTGGATTTGCTGCACTGCTGCATGACATCGGTATGTTTGCTCTGGAGGGGCTGATCTATTCTGCTGAAGCCTTCACCCCGGAACAGCGGGAGAAACTCCGGCAGCATCCCAATCAGGGATTGCTTCTCCTCGATAAGTTCACCAGAGTTAGTGAAGACCTTGAAAAAGCGGTTATTCAGGAACATGAACGGGAAGATGGCAGCGGTTATCCTGAAGGGATCAATGGTAAAAATATCCATGAGTTCGCTAAAATTATTGCTATCGCCGACTGCTTTGAATCCATGACCCACTTTCGTCCTTACCGTAAATGTGCACTCCCCTTCGATGCCTTGCAATCTATTCTTCAGCTTTCCAAAAACCAGTTAGACCGAACTATGGCTAATGGTTTAATTAACGCCCTGTCGCTTTATCCCCTTGGGACTTGTGTACGGTTGGCCGGAGGTGAAGTGGGGATAGTAACCAAGGTCTACTCTGGAGCCCCCTTGAGCCCGGAAGTCACTGTTTATTATGATCGTGATGGACGTGACTACCGAGGGGAGATGCAGACTATCGACCTGCTCGAAGAAGAAGATAATTATATTCTTCGAGTAATTAACCTCGATACGCCTTCACACTAATAATTTCAGTCGAGCTCGCTGATCCCGGGAAACGAGTTCAATAAGCCATACCTGCAGACATGTTTCTTTTCCCGCAATGTACTTCATTGACAAACAATTGGATACATGCTAACCTAACCGGGAATATTTTTTCTTACTATCAAATTGATATTATATTCTTTTTTACTCTATTTTTGTAAGCTCTTTGGCCATAAAAGGAATTCAACTGCATGCCATTGAAAGAAAAAGTAAAAAAGTTCATTCAAAGCAATTATGGAAAATTTTCGATCGTTCATATTGCTCATGAATTTGGCTGTTCAGTCCGTGAAGTGGAGGACTATGTTTTGGAGGAGCTGGAGCCCCAAACTACCCTGAAAGATAAAGAATCTTATCTCGCTGAGCTGAACAAAGATGCTTCAGTGACAGGCCTTACGATAGCCAATAAATGGATTATTGCTCTTTTGTTTATCTGTCTGGTAACGCTTGCCTTTACCCTGAATATATCGCAGATGTCCAATAATGATATCTGGATGCACCTGAAAAATGGTGAACTGATTCTCAAGAACCGCCACTTTCTCTATAAAGATACGTATTCCTTCCGGACCATTGGCATGCCCTGGGTTAATCATGAATGGCTGGCTGGCGTAATATTTTATCTTGTTTATCAGATTGGGGCCGTGAATGCTCTCATCTTTTTTAAAGCCCTGATGGTCGTGCTTTTGACAGTGTTTATGGTCGCAACCTGCCGATTGACCAGGAACCGATGGACTGTCTTTTACCCTATAATAGTTTTTGCCCTGTTTAATGCTGCCGTGCGCTTTCTTGATAGACCCCATATGTTTACCGAGATGTTCGTTCCTATCTTCTTTTATATTCTTTTCGCCTATAAATACCAACGGAAAGACTATTTAATCTGGCTGCCGGTACTTCTGCTTCTGTGGGTTAACATTCATGGGGGATTCGTCGTTGGAATGGGAATAATTACTCTTTTTGCTCTGTTTGAGACGTTCAGGACCTTTATTAACCGATACTACACCTTCCTTCAGAATGATATCCTTTCCGTGCAGCGGTTGAAAAAACTCTGGATCATCTGGCTGATCTCCGGAATCGTTCTTTCGATCAATCCGCATGGGATCAGTATCTATAGTTATCCCTTTGAGCTAACCTCCAAGAAAATCTTCATGAGTCAGATTTATGAATGGCAGCCTCCCTTCAAGAGCCCAACCTTTATGGCTTCCTATGCTTTCCTGTATTTCGAAATCTGGATGGCTCTATTAGGACTTTCATTTTTACTCGACTGGAAACATTTCGATCTTACCAACGCTGCGCTGTGTGCGCTTTTTTTGGCCATGTCATTGAGAATGCACCGTAACATCACTACCTTTGCTTTGGCTACAGCACCGATAATGAGCCTGAACTTCGATAATTTTTTCGATCTGCTGCTCAACAAAAAGGGATCAGCCAGGGCAGATCTGCTCTGTAAGATCACAATCCTTTGCGTTACCATAGTGCTTACTGGCATGACCTTTCAGTATGGATACTTCTATCGGCGCGGAAGCCGGAAGCCCTTCGGACTTGGAGTCGCCTCGAATATGCCGGTTGAGGCTATCAGGTATGTCAAAGAAAACCATATCAAGGGGAATTGCTTCAACCCCTATACCTATGGAACCTATATTATCCATGAGCTCTACCCCGAAACACGGGTGGTTATGGATTCTCGTGACTTACCGTATGGAGAACGGCTTTACCTTGAACATCAGAACGCCATGCTGAGCGTAAAAGACTTTCAAGCCCTGTTTCAAAAATATCATATCGATTATATTGTCTTAAATTATCAGCAGGATGACTTGGTTGAACATTTCAAATATCTGAAAAAAACAGGAGAATGGGTGCTGGTCTACTTTGATGACCGCAATGTCGTGTATATTCGAAACATACCGGAAAATCGGAAACTTATTGAGCGGGATGGCTATTTTCTCCTGCATCCTGTGCTTACCATGGAGGAGAAAAGCATCGAATTGGACAATATTCCTCGATATATACAGGAATGTAACCGCAATATGCAGGTTAATCCCAAGTTCATTTTTCCCAGATATATCCTGCAAAGCATTTACCTGGCCCAGAACAAATTACCTGAGGCGATTCAGGTGGGAGAGGAAATTGTCGCTCTTGAGCCGCGGGACGTTCGCGGGTATCTTCTGCTGGCTGAAACGTATCTGAAGATGGGCGATATCGAGCATGCCAAGATAAACTACCGCAGGGCAATTATCCTCGACCCTTCTACCGAAAATTTTATCAGAAAAAAACTTGATCAGCTCAGCCTGAAATAACTTATCCCGCATGGAAAAGAACCAACCGAGACCAAAACTCTCTATCATCATCCCTGCCTACAACGAAGAGCTGAATGTCTATCCTCTCTTTGAGGAAATTACCCAAAGCCTTCGGAATTATCAGCAGCCCTACGAGATTATCTTTGTGGATGATGGAAGTTGCGATCGTACACCTCAGGTTCTCCGGGAAATCTGCCGTAAAGATAACCGGGTCAAATGTGTTATCTTTCGCGGCAATTTCGGTCAGACTGCTGCATTGAGTGCCGGCTTTGATCTTGCCCGCGGAGATGTAATCGTATCAATGGACGGAGACCGGCAGAACGACCCTGCCGATATCCTCATGCTGTTAGATATTCTCGATCAAGGATTCGATCTTGTCTGCGGATGGAGAAAGAGGCGAAAAGATGCCTTTTTTGCGAGAAAGCTGCCATCCTTCCTTGCCAATCGGCTTATTGCCTGGGTGACGGGAGTATTTGTTCATGATTATGGCTGTACCCTGAAAGCGTATAAGAAGGAAATAATCAAAAATATCAAACTATATGGTGAAATGCATCGCTTTATCCCTGCTTATGCATCGTGGGTAGGAGCGAAAGTCACGGAGGTTGAAGTTAATCACCGGCCAAGAACCGCCGGAGCTTCCAAGTACAGTATCCTTCGTATTTTCAAAGTCATCCTCGACCTGATAACCGTTAAATTCCTCTGTGACTACTCGACAAGCCCCATATACTTTTTCGGGACCTTTGGAATGATCCTTACCGGCTCAGGATTTCTTACCGGGCTCATCACCTTGATTGAAAAATATTACCAGGGAGTTTGGGTCCACAAAAACCCTCTGATCTTACTCGCCATCCTTCTCACTATTCTTGGTGTACAATTCATTATGATCGGGCTTTTAGCCGAAATCCTGATCCGCACCTATCACGAATCCCAGGATAAGAAGACGTATATTGTTAAAGATATCATTGAACAGGCATAGAGAGAAAATAAGCAGGCAGACAAGGCGGGCCGCCTATCCTTCTTTCCTGACAGAGAAGGAAGGATAGGCGGTCAGATATGTCGTAGAATGTATAGATTCCTCAGTTCATACAACTGGGAATACCCAGATATTTCCTGAATAAACAAAGCGCATCTGCTGGGGTAACCGAACCGTTCTTATCTACATCTGCGCATGGATCACAGAGCCCAAGACCCAAATAGCATCTAAAGGCAAACAACGCATCAGCGGGGGTTATACTGCCATCACCATTGAGGTCTCCGGTGCAGCAGTTTTCGTCAATGTTGCCATCACAATTATTATCCACCCTATCACCACATATTTCTGATTGTGGTTGCTGAGCAGTACAGCCAGCCCATCTTCCATTCTGGCAGGTCTCCACACCCGTACCACAGAGGGTTGAGCAGCTCTGAGTCAGGTTTTCATCTATTCTGCCATCACAGTTATTATCGATCCCATCGCACACTTCAGTACCTTGCTGCGGTGCTGTGCAGCCAACCCACTGTCCATTTTGACAGGTCTCGGTACCGCTCCCACATACATTTGAGCAGTTCTGCGTAAGGTTCTCATCCACCTTGCCATCGCAGTTATTATCTTTCCCGTCACAGCGTTCCGCTCCTCCCGGATGTATTTGAGCATCGGCGTCATTGCAATCGCCCCCATTCCTGCTATATCCATAGGGAACAGTAGCTGTAAAAAGAAGAGATACGTCGTTGCTTCCATATCCATCGTAATCTCCATCCAAATGATAAGAATATGCAATCCTGGGTTGGGGAATAGCCGTTGGCTTGAACGAGGTATAAACCATTGTTTCCTGGGGAAGGTCTGCATTTAATTTCAGTTCACTGTCTGCGGCAGTTTGCGTTTGCCGTAAATAAATAATTTCGATTCTTTCTCCGCCTGCTAATTCGAGCGGTGTATGGTATTCTTTATTAAACAGGTTATTTAAGTTAATGAAGGCATATTTTTGTCCATCTGCAAGAGAACATTCTCCTACCCAGGATGATAATGGATAATCATTAAGCCTGCTATTGTTACCATTCTGACTATCAAGGACATTGACAAGTACCAGTGACGCGCCGACCGCAGAGGGATTATTTACATTACATTCCGGCAACAAAAGAGTATCATTTGTCGTTAAATCAGCATTCGTTATCCTTAAATTTTCGGTACCATCGTACTTCTCCGTTGTTACCGCGTATTTCTGCCCCTGATTAAGTGGGTTATCGGCAGGCAAAAAAGCCACACCATTTGCAAGAAGCTGATAGTAATAGGTGGTATTGGCCGTTAAGCCTTTAACTATGAACCTCTTGATTCTATTTGCTTGAGATGCCATAGGGACTGAACCGGCATCATCACTTTCTATCGTAATCCCTTCCCTGATCAATTTTCCGCTTCCATCAAAAACAAGCAGGTCCAGGTCATCAGGATGATAAGGCTCTGATAAGTTGTAAATGACACTAAAGGATTTGGTAGATACATCTGCCACAACAACCTGTGATGATGCATATGTTATTGTTGAGTTTAATAATATGATATGCAAGCTACCGAGAAGAAAGAAATACAGAAATACTTTCAGGGATGAATAATTTTTTTCTTTCACAGCTAAGCCCCTCTCCTAATGCTTTTTTAATAGCCTTGATAAACATATTACGAGCAACTTGATTATCTAACACGATCAGATAGCATTCTTTAAGGTTACAGCTATTTTATCCGAGTTTATTTTTATTTCCCATCACCCCTGTTTATCATGCAATTTTTGGCTATTAGCTAATCATGGTGTGGTAAAAGCTGACGTACTCTCTATTCTCCCATATCTGAATATTTTTACCCTCATTTGAAAGGTTGGCGGAGCTCCCCTGAAAGAAGCTCCGCCACCTTTGGGTACCAAAGATTAAGAGGTAATCACGAAATACCACAATAATTAAAACCAGGTAAACCAGGGTTGGTAGCCATTAAATAATGACGTCTGATTCCAGATATTTGAAGTTACCGGCGTATACCACTGCTGGCTATAGTTTGGTTTTAAATCCCATGACTGCTGGAAGTTGTATAACTGGTCGTTGTATGGCTGATAGAGATTAGCCGATGGCTGATAGTATGATGTACTGAGCCCATTCCAGCCGGTGTAGGCGTTATAGCCGCCACTGAAGAAATTATAAAGGCCACCGTATGCTGGCGCAACCTGCTTAACCGTTACTTTAGCTGTACAGCTCTGGCTATTTCCAGACTTGTCAATAGCGGCGAATGTTACTACCGTATCACCCACGGCAAACTGTGTGGGAGCAGTATTAGTAAGAGTTACTGCCGATCCGTCAATAACATCCGAAGCGGTAAATGCATCAAGGAAAGCTTTGATCTTGGCATCGGTCGCCGGTACGCCGGATGCACTCTCCGTCTCAACCGTAATATCGGAAGGACAAGTGACGACAGGAGGTGTCTGATCCTCTACCAGCACAACAGCCTGACAATTAGCCGAATTCGATAAACTATCAACTGCGGTGAAAGTCACTGTGGTTGAACCAAGCGGGAACGTACCTGGAGCATTGTTGGTAACCTGGACGTCGCCATCAATATTGTCAGATGCAGTAGCTGCGTTCAAGAAAGCCTGAATCTGAGCATTGCCAGCGGATACCCCGTCTTTATCAAAAGCCATTACCGTGATACCCTGAGGACAATTAATAACAGGTGGTGTTGTATCCTTGAGCTCGACAGTCACCACAGCCGAGCAGGTATCGGAATTTCCATAAGCATCGAGCGCAGTGAAGATTACCTCATGACTGCCAGGCCCAAATTGAGATGGAGCATTGTTGGTAATTGATACTGCCGATGCGCTGTCGGAAGCAGTAGCCCCATTCAAGAAACTTTGAATCTGAGCATTGCTGATATCAACACCGCCTGGTGTGGCTGCCTCGACCGTAATATTTCCGGGGCAATTAATGAGAGGCGCTGTTGTATCCTCGACAATCACTGTAGCAGCACAAGAGTCCGTATTGCCATAATCATCCTGAGCGGTAAAAGTAACCTGAGTCGTACCAATTGGGAATTGAGCAGGGGCATCATTCGTAATTGTTACTGAAGCATCTCCCGCATCCGTTGCTGCTACGTCTCCAAAGAAGGAAATTATCGCTGATCTATCTGCTGGCACGCCAAATGAATCTTCCGCTTCCAGCCGAAGGACTGTACCCGGACAGCTAATAGATGGAGGCGTGTTATCCATTACATTAACCGTAGCTGAACAGCTTGATACATATCCTCCACTATCCTGGGCACTGAAGGTCACCACCGTGGCTCCGAGAGGGAATACAGCGGGAGCATTACTGGTAACATTCAACGAGCCTTCGACAACGTCTGTGGCAACTGCGCTGTTCAAGAAACTCTGTAATGCGCTGGCAGGTATACCATCAGGTCCTGTTGCCTCGACCGTGATATCTCCGGGGCAGTTGATTGCAGGACCCATAGTATCCTGTACAGTTACTGTGGCCTTACAGCTATTCACTGTACCAGCGCCATTAACCGTCATGAAAGTTACCTCAGTAATACCAAGCCCGAACATAGCAGGCGCATTGGTAGTAACCGGCAATAAATTATTCAGAGCATCCGTAGCTGTAGCTCCATTCAGGAATGCCTGAATTTGAGGATTGCTGATTGATGCTCCTCCGATACTGTCTGCTTCAACTACGATACTGGAAGGACAAACTATTGAGGGAGCTTCAACGAGCTGCCCGTCTGCAACTGACCAGCCAATCATGTCGTCGTCAAGACGGTCACGGATAATGCTCACGGTTGCAGGTCCGCAGCTTTTTACGACAAAAACCAGATTAACTAAAGATCCACTGCTCGCCTGATCGAACCCTGTTCTCCCTGCTCCAGCCACCTTTAACGTATTGGCTCTGGGATGGCTCACGCCGAAAAAGTCAAAATCATGAGTAAGGGTCCCGCGGGTTATTTCATCCGTACTGGGCTTGAATTCCAGTATATTCTCATCGAAACCTACTTCAAGGCCGAAATTATTGACCTTGTTGGTAGCACCGTTTACCGAAATCGTAAAGGTAACCTCTTCGCCAACCATTCCGGTACAGCTCTGACTGTTAAGGGACAATGTTGCTGAAGTAACTGTAATTGAAACTGTCTCAGAAGCGCTTCTGCCAGTAGTATCGGTAGCCGTAATTACTACTGAATAGGTCTGGCCTGCCTCAGCCTGAGTCGGAATCCAGGTAAACTGGCCGGTTAAACTGTCGAAGGTGGCACCAGCCGGTGCGTTGGAAGCTGCATAGGTAATGGCATCTCCATCAGCGTCGGTTGCCAGAGCGGTAAATGACAGGGTATCTCCTGCCGAGACCGTTTTATTGCCAATCGGCTGTAAAACCGGGGCACTGGGTTCCTGAACAGTTATGGTGATCGTTTCGTCGTCACTTCTGCCAGTACCGTCAGTAGCCGTAATTACTACTGTATAGGACTGGTTTGCCTGGGCCTGACCCGGAGTCCAGTTGAATTGACCAGTTTGACTATCGAAGGAAGCGCCATCCGGTGCGTTTAAAATTGAATAGGTGATAGTATCACCATCTTCATCCGTTGCCTGGGCAGTGAAGGATAACGTGCTGTCAACCATTACATTCTGGTTACCGATTGTCTGTAACACCGGTGCATGCTGGACATCCGGCTGCAATGCACCAGCCTGTGCCGGCCAGTCTGCCATATCATCAGCTAATTTAACCACGCTGACTGGAGAGGAACCGCATTGTAAAACTTTAAAGGTTATTTCTCCTACCTTGCCGCTCGCCCCGGCAGCAAGACCACCGGTACCATATGGATCAAGACCGCCGACCTTTACCGTATTCGGGCTTATCTTGTTATATTGGCAGAATCCGAAACCGGCAAGCGCGTCACCGGGTTTAAAGCTCACATACTCCAACACACTTGGATCAAAGTTGATCTCAAATCCAAAACTCGATACTGCCTTTGGCGCATTGGTCACTGAGATGGTAAAAACTACCGTTCCGCCAGCGTCAACGCAACGCTGGGTATCGACGGTAAACCCATCTGCAAAGACCAGGGAAGAACCGATAAAAGTTATTAACATTATCATGAGAAAACTAACGCTTAGTTTATACTTATTACTCATAATGTAAGCTCCCTCTATCCTAAGTCCTAAAAATAATATCTACCCTACTACTTTATAAACCTATGAGCTCAATACGCGGCAGTTACTTGGAGGTGTTGTTACTTTGAGCGGAGCGGAAATCCTTTTTCCGTAAGGTTCCAGGATTCTTTCGCTCCGCTCAGAATCATTAAATAACTAGGCCGGGTATACTCATTAGTCCGCACTTTCTCGGCTAATTTATGTCAGCGATCGAATAACTCTCGATTATTCTCTTCGCTGCATTTCTTAGTCAAGACAGGATGGCTCTCCAAGATATTTCAAGAATACGCACAGTGCATCCTTGGCCGAAATTCTCCCATCGCCATCAACATCACACCCTTGATTACAGGGGCCTTCTTCGAGATAGCATTGGAAAACGGACAGGGCATCCGCTGCACTTAACTTGCCGTCTCCATTAATATCTCCAGTCCTCATAACAGTCACGGTAGCTTTACAGGTGCTTGTGTGATTGGCACTATCTATAGCTGTAAAAGTAACTACCGTATCACCAACCGGGAAAATAGCTGGAGCATCATTAGTAAGATTTACCCCCACAACATCCGTAGCCGTGAAACTATTCAGGAAAGCCTGGATGGCAGCGCTGTCAATGGCAGCACCACGCGGGCTTTCTGCTTTTACGGTGATGCTTTGTGGACAACTGGTAATAACCGGGGCTGTGGTATCTTCCACAATTACGGTGGCAGAACACGTATTCGAGTTGCCTGCCTTATCGGTTGCTGTGAAAGTAACTACGGTTTGGCCAATCCCAAACACAGCCGGAGCATTGGCAACAGGTGTCACTGCGCCATCGACAATGTCAGTGGCCGTTGCACCGTTCAGGAAAGCTTGAATGGCCTCATTATTGGCTGATACTCCATCGGCACCCTCAGCCTCGACCGTAATGCCATCAGGGCAACTCATGGCCGGAGGAGTTGTGTCTACAACCGTTACGGCAGCAGAACAGGTACTTGATTTACCGGCCTTATCAGTAGCTGTGAAGGTGACCACGGTTTTGCCGACCTTAAACATCTCCGGGGCCTCATAAGTCGGCGTTACTGATCCATCGACAATATCGGTGGCCGTTGCACCTTTCAGAAAAGCCTGAATGGCAGCGCTGGTAGCAGCTACTCCTTCGGGTCCTTCCGCCTCAACCGTAATGGCATCTGGACAGCTTATAACAGGAGATGTGGTATCGACCACGCTTACCGTAGCTTGACAGGTACTTGATTGCCCGGCCTTGTCGGTTGCGGTGAAAGTAACAATGGTTTTGCCGACTTTCAGCATTTGCGGAGCATCAGTGGTTGGGGTAACTGATCCATCGACAATATCGGTGGCCGTTGCACCTTTCAGAAAAGCCTGAATGGCAGCGCTGGTAGCAGCTACTCCTTCGGGTCCTTCCGCCTCAACCGTTATTCCAGCGGGGCAGATGATCTCAGGGGGCGTAGTATCAACTACATCGATATTTATACTGCGAACCGCCTGGTGACCAAATCCGTCAGTTGCCTTAATCGTCAGCACATTCTTCCCATTGGCCAGGGAAATCGTATTCGGATCAAGTGGTATACCGATTGAATCGGTAATCACGACTTTTGGGGGAAGTCCATCATTGTCTTTCAACTCGACGATGAGAACGTCATTCAAATAGATTCCCAAAGAGTTATCCGGATAAATCGGGACAACCTTGAACCAGGTCATAGTGCCTTCAATATTATTAGCCTCAATACCGGGAATTGGGTCGAGCTTTACATCGATAACCGGAAATGCATAATCACAGCCAACCTTACCGGCGTTCTGTCCACCGTAGGCACCCATGTCATTACGGCTTAAATCCCGATCGAGAGAAGAAGCCGGATCGCCGGCGTCAATGCAAACACTGCCGTCAATCCCGGTTTGAAGATGATAGAGCGTATCTTTAAACTTGGGATCCTGGCTGATGTTTGTGTTTGCGCCTTCTATTTCTATTGATCCAAGATTGGAAATATCGGAATAGGTTACCTTGGTCATGGGGTATGGGCTGTAAACAGCCTCACCACCGCCGATACTCCAGACTATGCTATTGGTAATGGCTGGTTGGGAAAGATCACACAGTAACTCGGAGTATGCATTCATGGTAGCGTAGTTTTCAGCTATCGTATCGTTGATGATAACTGGATGGCTGCCCCATAAATAAATTCCGCCACCACCGGTTACGGCCTGATTTTGCGCAATAATATTGTTGGAAACCAGGGGAGTGCTGCACCTTTCCATATAAAGACCACCACCCGAGCCGGTTGTTGCACTATTGCGGGTAATCAGATTATTTCGAATCTCGACCTGAGCTCCTGCGGAATTAATATAAAGGCCAGCACCTTTCGATGAAATATTCCGCTGAATCTCATTATTCTTGATGAGACCATCCATAGTGCTCAGGAGAGCAATACCTCCGCCAGCCCCGCGAGGGGCATCATTCTCGACGATTTCACAATTAATGATAATCGGTTTATAGTTGCAGAGATAAATCCCCCCTCCATTACCGGTAGTCGCTTCATTTCCCGTTATCGTACAATTCATGATAGTTACCGTGGCACCTGCATAGGGATTACTTTCATTACAGAGAATCCCTCCACCTTGAGCCGCTTTTCCATTCTTTATCATGAAACCATCAATAACAGCCCCCGAAGCCCCTGTTACGGCAGTTCCTTTCAGTTCCGCATCTATCACGGTTACATTGGTAAGAATATCTCTATTATCCCTTACCTCCTTTCTTGTTTGATTTCCTCCTACAACTTCTTCACCTGTGAAACCACCATAGATACAGATTCCCGGTGACAGTTTTATCCTTTCTCTATAGGTACCTGCAGCCACCCAGATTTCTGTACAATTGGCCTTTTGAGCTTTCTCAATTCCTTCGGTAATGGTCTTAACCGAATCTGTCCAGAACCTTTGCTTTTGATCAACGAAAATTACCTGCTGAGCCTGAGCTACCTTCATTCCCGATAAAAGAATGAGCACAAGGCTCAGAAAAACTAATAATGCATTCTTTCGCAATGCATTCTCTTTTTCATATTCTCTCATATGTGGACACCCCTGTAACCTTCTGGATATGTTCCTGATAAGTGTTATGGATAAAAGAGCAAGGATGAAATAGATGTCTTGTCTGAATAAAATACACCTCCTTCTTTATTCCAATGATCTTATTAAAACCTGTTAGATTTTTTAGGGATCAATAATCATACCTCCCTATTTTTTAATATCTTACTATATGAGTTTATATTTTTCTATTGCAGCATTACCAGCTTATCTTCCTTCATGTAAACAACATAGCTTTCATCTTTATTAATATTGAATTTATCTCCCACAGGCTGGCCGGATAATCCGAACGTAATCTGCCACCGGCCGCTTTCCCTTTCATATTTCTGAATAGCGACAACCTTTAATTGCTGATTAAGCATATATTGGATAAGATCATAGGATGTATAATTAGAGGATGTACCTGGCAGGCTAAATGAAACCACATTCGTCCCTCGATAAAGTTGAGTTTCGAAACGACTTCCCCAGCCGGGAAAAGAAAGCCCATCATTAACCTTGGAATAGAGCAGATATCCTTTCCCGTTTTCGATTGCAAAGTTGTCACCGCTGGGGTATCCATCATTGTCCCAGAAAGTGACTTCCCATCGGTTATCCTGATTTTTATAATACCAGAGACTGTCCAGAGTTTGAGGACTGAAAAAATCAGACACGAAATCATACGATTTGTACGATGCAGGTGCAGTGGCCGGGTAGGCTACAAAATTCAATCCAGGCACCAGATTCATCGTTTCTTCATGCCCCTGCAAAACAGTAAACCCACTGGCAAGCTCGCAGGTTTCTCCTCCCGGACCAATAACGGTTACGGTATAAATTCCAGCCGGGATCCCCCTCGGAACGTCACCATCGATCGTCATATGATCTCCGGAATAAACCAGGTTGATCAACTTTACATTCCCGATTTTTACCGTGCTGCCTTCCATGAGATTTAACCCTACCACGGTGACCGGTGTTACTTCATCGTTGACTCCCCTATTAGGTATGAGCCTGTTAATCCTTGTCGCCGGTTTTGCGAGCACTTTAAATACACCCGTCAAAGTTCTGCTGAGGGAACCCGCTGTTACCATCAGGTCATAAGTCCCCTCCGGTATGGTAGCAGGTACGATAGCTTTCAGGGTGGTTGAGTTTTGAACGATTACTGATGATAACTCTGTAGTACCGATGAAAACCTTCGCTCCCTGAGCGAAATTTTTTCCCGTAATGGTGATCTCCTGGCTTTGCCCCGTATAACTTTGGCTCGGCACAACCTGAGTGACGTCTAACTCCATAGTATACGTTATATCGACACGCCACTTGCCAGTGGTATTCGGCTTATATATCAGATTTCCGGCTGAATTTTTCACTGCCGAATCAAGAATATTGACCGTGTATCCCTGAGTGCCGGGTTTGACCTCCACTTGGTTTTGGGCATCCCAAATTCTTACCTCAAGGACACTTGAAGTCGTCGGCCCATTATCACCGGCCCAAACACCTTCCTTAAAAGCCGTATAATTAAAAATGTGCACGACGTAGATTCCCTCTTCACTCTCTACAGTTGTCCTTCCGACGCATATACCCTTATAGAAAACTCCGATTTCATCACAGGCCCTGGTTTGACCATTAATTTTCAGGATTCCACCAATATCCGTGAACATGCTGATATCCGGCAATAAGTCTGGTTTCCAATTAGATTCAACGTCAAAATGTTTCGGACCACAGGCAGAAACTGAATACGCCTGCAGCAACAGGATAGCTGCGATAATTATGAATATACCCTTGCACCGTTTAGGCATCGATTTCAAACCTCCCTCATGATTCAACCTTTAAATCGAGCTGGTTTAAACCATCTCCCTGGCATACAGCTTTCCCTGGTATTACCGGCTCAGCCCTCTTCCCGCCAACCTGAAAAATAATCGGCTCTCCCAGTTGCATCCCTTCTTTCTCCGGAGTCCCTGCATCATCCATATAAACATGAAGAATTCCATATGTTCCATCCTTCTTAACCCTGGTTTTCCCACAGACCTTCCCCTCGGTGTTATAGGCAACCACCCAGGCACCTTCATTAGGAGGATTGGTTATATGTCCCCAGAAATCAACACTCCAGGGGTTTGCTTCAGGATCGGGAATATTATCCTCTGGTTCCGGTGAGATTGGAGTGTCTTCGGGAGGAGTTACCGGCGGCCTTAACCACGGAATGGGATTGCCTCCATTATTCGTGGTCGAGGATTCCGCCAATGGTTTCCCGTATGACGAAGGGAGGGTTTTTTCCTTTGAAGCAAGAGAAATTAAAGATCCTGATCCGTATCCTGATCCGTAAATTTTTTCGCTTTTGTGCTTTGTTTGCCCTTGAGCTATCGTCGGATTCCCTGGCTGGCCATTTCCCTGCATGTCTGGATAAGTTCTATAGTTTTGTTGGTTGTTTTCCCACCAGCTTACACTTTTTTTATTTTTATCTTCCAGATCATGAGCGGCTATTTGATTTTTGGGCGGCTCAACCTTCTCATCCTCATGGTGTACTTCCGGATGAAGGATTTCGCTGGCCTCATGCATATCGGAATTTTTTTTCTTTGAAGAATCGTTCAGCAAGCCATCAATCTTGTCCAGGAGAAGGGCTGTCTCCTCATTATCCAACAAAGTACCATCCATCTCCTCGCCCTTTTCTGTTCTGTAGGATGAGCACCACATCCAGCCAAGAATAGTAATAGTACAAACGCCAAGGACCAACAGGGTTATTGATAACTTGTTCTTGCCTGGCATTTTTTCCTACTCTCCTGACTCTTATTTTACAAAGTTTTCGTAAAGAGTTTATGGTGAGGCCCCTTTTCAGAGGCCTCACCATGAAACTCAACTCTTGTGAAAGATCAGTAGTATACTTTATATCTGACCTCGTAAGAGATCATGATACAAGGCATTACCACATCACATCACACTCGTCCGTAATCCTTACCCAATATCCGAAGCCTGGACCAACATAGGTAATTTCGTTCAGCTCAGGCCGTCCAGGTTTGGCAGGATACCAAGCCTTGGATATCTTGCTTGAATCCATATTGGTGGGATCGTTCTGATAGAAGGTTCTGACGCCATCAAGCTTCGATCCGATCGACCAGAAAGCCTCACTGATCGCCGACACCTGATTATAGCAGTCAGCCTCATCTGCATCGAAAATACTGGAGAATCCTACACCATACGGCAGGTAGGTATAGGAAACTTTCTGGCCCCAATACCCAAGCAGGTTCCAACCACCGTATACGCCCACATTAACCGGCAGCCGGTAGTTGGTGCTGTCTCTCAGAGAATCTCCAAGAACAACCAGGTTAGCGTTCAGTACGGACGGGATATTGATCCAGTAGCCATATCCAACAGAGAAGTACTCTACACCACCGGTGAAGTTCAACTGGCCGGTAGTAACAGGTTCAGTCACTCTCAGCGCATCCACTCTATCTGATTTCGATGGGTTAACGGTAAATATTCTGGACCATTGCTGATACAAGGAAGGAATAACCATATCGACACTGGCAGCCTTGACCAGGGTACTTGCATCAATATCCTTCCAGGTGCCGTCAACGTTCACCTGCAATGATGTACCAGCGACTTTACCATCACCCAGGACATATCTCTTGAGAGTCGAGAAAGAAACCAGGTTCCAGCCCTTCTTCAGCGGTATCTCTTCATACTTGGTAAGATCGATATCGTGGGCTATATACTCATTATCTTTCCACTCAACATAGAAACCAGCATCGTTCTTGCATCCGTTGGTGACCAGATATTTATGGGGCGTAATGTCATCGCCAGGCTCCGCAGGAGTTTCAACAACCAGATAGATCGGCTCGCCGGATTTAAAACCATCTTCCAGGCCAGAGCCAAGCATATCGCCGTAGATATTCATCATGTATTCGCCATTCGGATCGACATAGGCTGACCCAAAACAAACACCATTTTCAGCATCATCGCCTTCTGTAAAAGTATTTGGTGCAAGTACTTGTCTTACCATATCATAGCGGTCATAGGCAGCACTATTGGGATCGACGACTGTGCCATCGACAACCTCATATCCAGTAACCCAATCGGGATGATCTTCGTCGTCATGCTGAGCTTCCAAATGCCGTGAATGCTCATAACGGAAGAGGTTATTCAGACTGTAAGCGTAGATTCTCCACTTCTCGGCATCCGTCGGATTTTCAGCAACAGCGGGTTCAACCGGATCGCCATCAGGACCGATGATTTTTCCGCGCAATATCATCGTACCAGCAGCGGTAGTTACATCGTGTCCTTCTACAGCACTGGTCAAACCGCCATCAATCTCGTGCTTTTGTGCCTCAAGATCATCCGGTCGATCTGACCAAATGGCACTCGATGCAGCGAAGTTCCAGTTCTTGTCGTAAACGCCGATCTGCCAATCATCCGGCCCCATATCCGCAGGATCAAATGCGGCACTCTCATAACCCGTTTCAACCGGCATAACATAGAGTGGAGTAGGATCAGTTTCATTGATTGGTGCATTTCCCGTATACGTAACCTTAAAAGACAAAGTGGTGGGATTTTGCTCACACTCGTGCACAATATACTCGCCAATTGTAAGATCGGCTAAAGCTGGCTCTGCACTACCTGAAGCATTACCTCGAATTTCAAAATCGAGACTTGCATCATGCTCAGCATCACTCCAGACATTCGGATCGATCGGTTCAGAATATTTTACTCTGAATGTATACTCAAACGTACCTGTCGTGCCGGCCGCAGGAGACTTGGTTTTTTGGAACGTAACCTTCAATGGAACTGGACGGGCCCCATCAGTGATTCCGGAGGATGGAATTACAATCTTGCTATCAACCCGGAGTTTTTCCTCACCCTCTGGTCTTTCGTTGGCCTCTTCATAATAATTGACATTGGGGGCTAGATTCAGAGTCAATGATGGGCGTGCACTGGTGTCCGGCATATCCACTCGTTCTTTCAACATGACATCGACAGTATCATCATCTACGATATCTATAGACGAGGTTTTGGGATTCAGTAAAGAATAACCCACTACCGATGCAACACCAACCGGCTCATCAAACCATTGATCGACAGGTTCGCTCCATACCACTCTCAGAGCCTCAATCTGTCCATTTCCAATTTCCTCTCCATCATGGATACTGCTATCAACTGTGCTGACACTTACGATCCAGGGAGTGGTCCCATCTTTGATTGTCACCAGACGCACAAATTCTTCCAATCCCATATCTTCCATATCCCGAGCCCATGCCGGGTTGTCATGTTTATCGCGGAAGCCTTCACCCTTTTCAGCTTGAATACGTACCCGGGTCTCCCCTTCAATAACTGGGATAACCTGCTCGTCTTCCTCATCGCCATAGTTTTCGCCCATCTTAACCTGGATTTGAGCTGAGTAGCCAGTCCTTGGGGTGAATTCCGCATGCCGTCCAAAAGCCAGGTCTTCATCAAATGCATTGCCGTCACGATCTACCAGGGTCAAATCATACCGTGGGAAATATACGGCTCCGCACTGGATTGGCTCACTGAAGGTAAGGGTCATCACGTGGTTCTTTACATCATCATCCAGAAGCTGTGTATTGGATGGGTTCTTGTTATATGATGCAGACACAATATACGGGCCAACCGCATCAACGGAGGCTACTCCCTTATTATCGTTCACCAGGAGCGCACCAGTTTCACCCTTGATATGGGTTGCACCGAGCGAAGAAATCGACACTTGGGGAAGACCGGCATCACTGGTATCAGTCAGCCTTGCATTAATGGTCAACCGCACGGTATCTGCCTCGTCTGGAACCGGATCTAATTCATCCTCAATCTTGGAATAACGCAAAGCATCCAGCGTACCATCGCCGTCAGAATCAAAGAGCCAGTCTGTCGCGAGGTCATCTTCTGGCAGAGCAAGCTTGTCAGCAGATGTCTTAACCAGATAATATTCAGCGTCACCCCATTCTGCAGGAGTATTGAGATCGAGATCACCACTGAATTGAATGTCGATTGTAGTGAAATTTTCACCAACACTCGTCACTCTCACTTCTTTCACTCTTAAACCGTTCATCACGCTTACTTCTCTTTCGATGATCCGGTTTCCGCTGAGGTCTCTGATCAGGCTTTGCTGATCTCTGTATATCTCATCAATATCACCGATGTCACCAACTCTTACCCCATAACCCACTGCCAATTTCTCAGGCAGAACGATTACATTGGCATTGGTCGTAGAATAGGTTGCTTTGCCGGTATATTTCACGAATTCGTGATCGGAAGAACTCTTCCATACTTCAATGCCGTCGATGGGTGCTGATTTATCCAGGGGTTCATTGAAGATCAACAGGGTCCGGTTGTTAACTTCATCCCGAAGAGCCTGCATTAAAACCGGGGCAGATCCATCAACAATACCAAAGTAAACATCGTAATCATCAGGATTTTCATCGTTGTCCACAGCCAGTGTCACCTGTTCGGCTGAACCCCAGGCATAGACATCAACATCTTCGGTGGCCGGGACTACCAGGTACCGATAACCTTCCGCATCCGCCTGACTCCAGTCATTATTGGTGGTGATGAATTTCCCATTTACATTGAGCTTGTTCATTCTCACTTCATCAAAATCAAGAGCTCCAGCAGGCATTTTCACCATGAGGACGGGTTCATCATTAACCAGCGCAACCTCAGTCGTTGCTAACATGGAAGATTGTTGTGGATCAATAGTTTGCAGAAAGGAAACATTCCCGCCAATCTCATCCAAATCAGTCACATAAGAAAGTCCGCTTTCATCTTTTACCTCAAACCGCAGATCTGAAGTCTGTGATAATGGATCGATTACCAATGAAACCGACTTGCTGAATTCGGAAGACTGAACTCTTACTTTATAGTTCTTGTCTTCAGAACCGGCCAGCTTCGATTTCATCCAGACATATACCGGCCTTTCCACATCTTCGCCAGTTTCATCCATCGTTGTGCTCTCCAAGGTATCTCCATCTGCAGAGGTAATGGTCGCTACAAAGAATTTCCGAATCTGGCTGCCAGTATCAGGCAGGAAGCTTTCATCCAAGTCAATTGCAGGAGGATTGTATTCCAGCCAGAACGACTTTGGAGCATCCATCCCTTTGATCAGGACTTCCAACTTAACAATACCTTCCCCGATTAATCCGGACTCCTCATCGCCGATCGTCTCGAGCAGAGTAAAGTTTCCTTTCACCGTACCAGCGCTGTAGGTACAGCTATTGACGGAACTGATCGGAGGAATATGGAAATCCTTATACGCGACGAATTCAGGCTCCCCGTCGCCATCCTTATCATAATACTGGTAACCTACAACGGTGATATCGGAGCCGCCTAATACTCCTGAATAGCCTGTCCCTTCATAATAAATGGTTCTGTTATCCTGTGAAATCTTATTATAGGGAGCTTGGGTCTTGTCCCCCTTTTTGTAAGCAGTGACATCTTCTTGTTTCATAGTCGGTGTAGTCGACGATGCCGCCCAGGCGCCACTTCCCGTAAAGACTACACAGGCTAGAATCAATAAAGTTGCGATAAAAGTAATTCCTTTTTTCATAGACATGTGAAAACCTCCTAACCATTACAAAAAAATACTAGGTTAACGTGTTATAACCTGGGATGACGACGATGAATTGTATTGTACGATTATCCTAACCTACCATCTCACCTCCTTATGACTTTTACTCTCTCTAGAATCTCCTAGATAATGATTCTTTCTCATCACCTCCTCTGCAAAGACAGTTATTTCAGACAATCTAAATTCTACTGAGATATATGACACTTTATCTTTTCCTGTTATGGTTTCTTTTCCGATCATTTCCAGGAATCATTTCCACGTCAGGCTAATGTCTTTATGAGTAATCAGGTATTGGTATTATAGGCAATTATTTTCATACTCGCTTATCAAGTGTGTGGTCGGTCACTGACTGCTGTACGCATAATTACATTCCTGATCCCTGCTTACTCCGATGCCATACTTACCGTAAACAGCATACTGCACTGGCATACCGCTCTCAAGGTTCCACCTATCCAAAGCCTTAACCTAAATCGCCGCCGCTTTTCCCTTCTTAACCTTGCAGTAGCTTATGCAAGTTTTGTACCTTACTTCCTTAACCTGATTTCCATTCAAGGCCTTATAAATACCACTGACCGGGAGCTTCCAGCATCTTTCCTCATTCATAAAAGTTTCCCTGCCATGTGAAAAATATTTATGTCCACCTGCACCTCTTTATACCCTGAAACTTTAAATATCATAAACATAAATAATAACAAGCTGATATACCAACCCTCCTGGTTATTCCGGATACAAATTAAACTATTTCCTAAAAACTAATATCTCCTGAGTCATAATTTTTCCGGTGGTATACTGATGCCAGAGTTTCTCTCCTATGTGAAAAAGAATTCATAGTTTAAAACTTGTTTACTTATTTCTTCTTACTTTTTAATATATTAGGGATATGTGTAAAACATTACATACCGGAGAACCCTTTTGCAAGAACTCCTGCTTTTCCCAACTCATACAGTTTGAAGAACGTCATACTCATGCTCCTTGCATTCCTCTGCTTCCCCTCCTATCCCTTTAACATCAGAATGACTCAGCGCCTCTTCCAAAACCTCCGACCAATAGGTGCGATTTGGGATTTAGGATTTGAATAGCCTCTCAGTATGGACATTCATCAAGCCAACACTCTTGAACACGCAATGTTATCAGCGCTTATTCCAAAATCTTTGGGAACTGACGAACTCATTGACCTGAAATGGAGTTCTAGGATAGACTCTCAAACTTTCTTACCTTTCGTAGTAGCGGTTTAAAGCTAAAAATACCTTTTCTCCTAGTCTCAAGAAATGAACAAGAGATAGTCTTAGCCTCTTTTCCTTTCTTTATAGACGATCCTTCCTGGAGACTACTTATGCATAATAATGTGTGTATCCTGCCTTTATCCATACTTCAATTTTTATGCCCATCCACCTGCCGTCAGGGTCAATATCATTATGATTATGATAAGGAATAACCACCGGTCACACCCCTCACCCCAGCCCTCTCCCCACAGGGGGGAGGGAGAAAAACGCAGCCTGAATTCAATCGAACATTCAGCCTTTGAGCTCGACGCCTCAAAGTCCCCCTTTTCAAGGGGGACTTTGAGGTATCTTTGTCTAATCCAGACACGAAGGAAGCTTCATATACTTATGAAAAATGCACTCAGCATCTCTGA
The DNA here is from genome assembly GCA_040755755.1 of bacterium. Classification (NCBI taxonomy): domain Bacteria; species bacterium. The sequence continues at coordinate 51,261 of JBFLZW010000067.1, forward strand.
CAGTGACTTCTCCATCTGCGTTGACATCACAGCATGCAGGACAGGGACCGCTCCCCATCGAGCAGGTGAAGGCGATCAGGGCATCGCCCGGCGTGATGCGGCCATCCCCGTTCAAATCGCCATCACAGTGAGGCAGAGTCCTTACACACCCGCCCGAAGCGCTCCAGGTCCTGATCATATCTACCAGGGCTTCCACTCTCAGCGGGGAGGTGCAATCCTCCCGCTCCGAAATGATCTCAAACTTCAGATTGACCACAACTCCCGTGCTCCCCCTGACAATGCTATTATTATCCAGACTGCTGTCAAATCCTCCAATATGGATACGTCCTCCCAGATCGCTCACGGAAAAGAAATCGAGAGACCGGCTGAGCGGACCCTTCTCGTCATCGAGCCTTCCATCATCGATATAGACCAGGGAGTCGGTATCATAAACCACATCGAAGCCAAAGCTCTCAACAGCATTGGGTGCACTCTGGATTCTGACGGGGATTGTCACCTGCGAACCCGCCTTACCCACTGCATCTCCCAGATCCAGGATTCCGCTGTCATCCTCGTTACACAGGCATTCATCCCCCCCTGACTCCGGGCCATTGACGAGCATGGTATACCCGGAAGGCAGGCGGTAGGAAACCTGTACCCCGGTTAAATCCTCAACTGATTCATCCACATCGATGACCGCCTGGCCATTCCGGGATATCCCCTGCCCCAGAATCTCTCCATCCCTGATCAGAGAGACCAGAACATCATCTTCCGATGCCGGAACGATGAATTGCCCGGCGAGCTGCTTAATCGGATCCGGACCCGGATCGGGGAGCTTGATGTATACAATCTCTTTATACAACTTTGTCCAGGGGATGATAATCGTCGGATGGGGATTTTTCGTCCAGACTTCCATCGTGGGATCACCCAGGCAGTGATAAAGCTCGAATTCCCGTTGGACAGTGCTGCCGGACCAGTGATCATTGACATACAGCTTGGCGGCATTCAGTACATCGCCCAGCCGTTTGGATGTGGCCGTCACTGAAGGGGTAAGGTGAAAATCCGGCCAGATGAATTCAGTCAGGCCCCTGACCAGATCATCGTTCGGATAGGTTGGAGAATTTCTGGTGGCCGCGATAACAGCCGCGGCCCCTCCATCTCTGGTTACAAGCTGCTCGGCAAAGGACTCCGTGGTGGTAGAGGAATCCGAGTCGGTCTCATTATCAAACCAGCCTGACTGGCAGTTGATGCTGAAAATTACCGGACTCAGGCTGCCGGTATTCAAGCTGGCAAAATTGGATGTGGTAAAACTCGGATGTGCCCAGCCGCTCCTTCCGGCATGATCCCGGTGAGCCATAAGAACAGCCCCTTCATTGAGGCCGGTTACGATATCAGCGGCATTGCCGTCCCAGGGGAAGCCCGGTTTTTTCAGATCCGCCGGAATAGCGGTGCCGTCCGAATAGTACTGCGGGTTACTGCTGCTGCTGACGTATTCTCTCTGAACTGTGTAGCCCTTGCCGGTAAAGAAGCTGTATAACTCCTGAATAGTCTGGACGTAATTCCGGTCGTCCTGGCCATCGTTATTACCATCCTGAAAATATGCTCCCAGGATAACCCGCCGGTAGAAGCCTGAATTCGTTGGTGGAGTCTTTTCATAGGCGATGATCCGGTCGACAACCCTCTGTGCCTCGGTCGATGAATTGACCGGCAGCCGTCCAATGGCCAGGTCCGGGAAATACTGTCCTGCACCATTATCCATGTCAGCATAATAGAGGTCGGTAGGTGCCTGCACTGTTGATCCGGATGGAGTGTAATAATGGGTAGGGATATCCTCCGCGTCTCCCATGAGCAATACATAACTGAGGTTATGATTGTCATATATATCTCTGATATATTCCCTGATATGCGCAGCCGAAGTTCCCCCTTGTGCATCCTGGATGTCATCCAGGGTACGGACCCAGGTCCAGAATCCTTTTTCCCGCTTCCAGGCAGCCAGAGTTTCAGCCTGAGTTACGAATTCATCCGGGGTAATGATGAGCAAATCACACCGCAGGTAGAGAACAGCGCCCAATTTAGCCAGCAGTTCAGCCTTGCTTAATATACCGACTTTCGCGGAATTAGCCAGAACCATGCTGTAGGTATCCTCAAAATAGAGAGACCTTTTTTCATCCGGTATGTAGCTGTCTTCTCCGCCGGTAAAACTGATATCAAGGGTAAGATCAGGATAAAGACGAAGCTCTTTCAGGGCAGGATTATACCGGGCCGTGGTCACCTTGATGATGGCGACTTTGCAGCCGCGCAGCATGTCATAACGGATGGCAATCAAATCCTCCGGCAGGAACCTGTTCAGCCGGTAATTTATCTTATCGATAAAGGCCGGGGTTGTTTCAAAGCTTTGGGCTGTCCCGGCCTGGTCTTCCGGAATCGGCTGAAACGGGCAGACCCTGATACCAGTGATTACTTTCGGTTCCCCCTCGATAACCCTGACATTCATTTCAGCCCCGACAGGTATAGCTACAACTTTGGTAAAACCAGGCAGCGCGGGCTGACCCTCCTCCCCACTCACAAACCCTTCTTTTCCTATCAGCGATATTTTCTGATATTCCTGGTTATTTCCCGTAATCTTGGAGAAATTAACCGCAGCGAGCTGGCTTTGGATTGAGAAATTCCTGGTATTCAGCGGAGTAATGGTCTTGAACTCAAAGGACCTGGTGATCGGCAATTGAGCTGAAAGAATTTCTTCATTCAGGACAACAGATACAGGTTGTAATGCTTCCGGCGTGGTTGCCGCAGGGATGATTCTTGCTATATCGATGGACCTTAGCCCTGATAAATCAATCGGTTGTATGGCGGCTATCGAAACAGGCTGAATGGCAGCTAATAGCGATGGATCTTTGATCGTGATGAGATCACCGGCTGCTCTGATTGAAGGAGGAATCAGGAAATGAATTAAAACACTCAAACTAAAAATTGTGAGACAGGACAATACTACCGGAGAAATACAATGCCTTTTTCCCACTCTCTTCTCCACCTTTAGCATGGCTACCTCCAGAATATAAGTTTTTATTATTCAGCGTCATGCTGAATTGTAATAATAAATAATCACGCCCATTTATGATCCCCCCAGACCGGTTAAGCGACTCAGGGCCGGATAGTTATCCGCCCCGGCATATTGATTCTTAGCGCAAGCTTTTGAAGGAACTGCTTGAAGCTTAAAAACCCTTCCTTGGTTTATTGAGCAGAGAACAATAGTTTTATTCATCTCGATATTGCCATGAAAATTATAACTAACTAAAACCACCAATGTCAATAGTAATCATATGATAAAATGTTTCCCACTTCCGGGAATAAAATGATTACCTGGGGAACAACCGGGAAGTCATATTCCCCGAATTTCTGTACCCTCCCGGTCGATGAAAAAATAGGGGAGGATATTTTAAGCTTCCCATGATAAGAATCCTGGTACCATAATATACAGGAGGTATTTATCCAGCCATGAACGATCGGCTATTGTCTCATCAGAACGCTTTCACCATGATCGAGATTCTGGTCATCACTTCGATAATTGTCATCCTGGCTACTCTTGCCGGACCGGCTGTCGTCCACATGATGCCCGGAATCAGACTGAATAGTACTGCTCAGCAAATTGTAAATGATCTGCAGTTTGCCCGGATGCGCTCAATCGCGACTTCCAGGGAATTCCGGCTCAGTTTTAATACCTCAGCGGAGAGTTACCGGATTGAGGAAGGCAACAAATCAGAAGGATCGAACTGGCCGGGTGCTTTGGTTGATCTGGAGAGAAGGTTAAATGACAGTTCCAACCTGTATTATCAAAAAAATATCGATATCAGCAGCGTAACCCAGGATCCGGTTTTCAATCCAAAGGGGTTATGTTCGACAGCCTCGACAATCAAAATTCAAAACGGTGATGGGGGCAGGAAGAAGATAACCATCAACCTGGCGGGAGGGATTAAAGTCTATGATACCTGGGATTAAAGACCGCTATCCGGAGAGAACGTCCTGTTGCCTGATGGAAGAAGGGTTTACTATTATGGAATTGCTCATCGCTCTGGCCATTCTGACCATCTCGGTTCTCGGTATGGGAAATGTTATCGTGAATGCTGCCCGAAGCGGTGCCATTTCCCGGAAAACCACCATGGCCTGTAATCTTTGCCAGGCGAAAATAGAAGCGATCAAGGCATTGGGTTATAATGCCCTGTCCAACAGTCAGGAAAATAATATTGATGAGAAAGGACAGCCGGGAGGGTACTTCAGTCGCACGGTCACGACAGCCAATGGACCGATTTCTGACACCAGGCTGATAACGGTCACCGTCAGTTGGACCGACATCCTCGGTCCACATGCAGTCTCCGTGCAAACCATGATGGCAAACCAGTAACCTTGAGGTCATTTCCCCAACAGGAGATTTTATGTCTGGATGTATCGAGTATGGACTATACGGGGATAAAAGAGGCTTTACCTTTGTAGAGCTGATGATATCCATGGCTGTTTTCATGATTACTCTCCTGGCTGCTTTTGAGGTCATTACCTCGCAGAAGAAAACCTTCCAGGAGGAGCGGGAAATGATCGGATCCTCGCAGAGTGCACGGGCTTCACAGGATATTCTCCTCAGGGAGCTTCGCTCATCCGGCTACAAGGTTCTGGAGGCTGCATTTTTAAATAATCTTTCGAGCTGGATAGCGAGTGATTATCTCCCCACTTACCCCCAAACCGTCAACCTCTCTTCAGCTTCCTGCCCGATCATCACTCAAGGCAATGGTTCCGCTCCGGACATGATTACCCTTCTGATGGCTGATGCCAGAGAGACTAAACTCTTGGCCAGTGCATCCAGCAGCAGCACTACTATTACCCTTGATCCCAACAGCCCCGGCTATTCCGCAAGCTCCAAATTCAGGCCCAATGATATTATTCGCCTCGGCGACCATACCGAATTCGCGCGGGTTGTGGCTGTCTCCGGGAACACCCTGGCAATTGACACCAATCCTTCCCTGGCAGGATATCAGGGACTGGCTGCAAACTATGCTGGAGGAGCGCCTGTCAGGGAGATCAATGTCATAACCTATACCGTAATCAATGAGGAGAATGACCCCTCTCATCTTCATCATACCGCAGGACACCCCATCCTCAAGAGAAAGCATAATGAAGCTGATTACGTGGATGTAGCCGAGGATGTCGAGAATCTTCAGATCATCCCCGCCGCATTCCCGAATTATCGGCTGCAACTGATAACCCGCACCTCTGCTCAAAGTGAATATGTGGATGGTTCCTCAGATGGTTACAAGCGTACCGAATTACTGGCTGATTTTCGCCTGCGGAATTTCAGGGAAACGAGCTGCCTGCTGCCGGCAACTCCCACCCTCTCCCCCCTGGCCGGGCTTAACTCCCTGTCGCCCTGTACCATACATGTTACCTGGTCGGCGGTTACCAGGGATAATCAGAACCAAAACCTGCCTGCCGAATGCGCTGTCAGCGGATATATCGTGGCCTATGATCTTACTCCGCTAACCCGTCACTACACCGCTTACCCTCAAAATAGTACGAGTTGCGATATCGATATCGGTCCGATAAAAGATCCCAACCACCTGACATATTATGTCAGTGTCGCGGCGGTCAATAGCGCAGGGGTAGGTAATTATTCCACGGAGCGGACCATCATGGACAGCAACGCTCCGGATGCAGTCGGGAATTTAACCGCTGCCGCACAGGGCCGGGTGATTACCCTCACCTGGACCGGCAATCCGGAATGCGACGTTTCCGCCTATCGGATTTACCGGGGTACTGCCTCAGGCGGGCCGTACACCTTGATCTTCGCCGATCCCAATATCGAGAGCGGAGTTACCAGGACCTACACCTACCAGGATGCAAATCTTCCCTGCGGCACCTATTACTATGTAGTAAGAGCCTTCGATGATAAATATGAAAGTGTCAACTCCCCGCAATCTTCTGCCACGGTCACCGATACCGATCCCCCTGACGGACCGGCTGACTTCTCCTTCAGTATCGCAGGCAGTACCGTAACTTTTAACTGGTCTCTGTCAGCCGATGACCCTGTTTCCGGCCAGGGAGATAATGATGTCTGCGGATACCGGATCTATGGGCTGAGCGGGGATGCACAAACACTGATCGACAGCTCCATTCCGGCAGGTCAGACGAGCAGGAGCCTGAGTATTCAAGGGTACAGTAACTTCGGCATCAAAGCGGTGGACTCCTGCGGCCTTGCCAGCAGCCTGGTCACTCAGTCGGCTGCCTGCCAGCCTCCCCCGACGGTCACTATTGCCAGCCCAGCAGCAGGTGCTACCCTGTCCGGAAATGCCGTCATCAGCGGGACAGCATCCTCCTCCCATGCCCTGTCCTGGGTCAAAATAAAAATTGACGACGGAGCATGGAGCCAGCTCGCCGGGACCAGCACCTGGAGCTATCAATGGGATACTTCGCTGGCAGTCAATGGCACCCATACGATAACCGTGCAGACTCTCGACAGTGAAAACTGCTCCGGCAGCTCCTCGGTGGCTGTCACTGTCCTTAACTATGGCCAGGGTGCCGATACCACACCTCCTTCAATCAGCAATGTCTCGTTTACTTCATCCGGAAGGGGTTGGGTAACCATACAATGTCTGGCCACAGTCACCGATGCAACCGGTGTTGCTTCGGCCAGCTTTACCTATTCGTGCGGCGGAAGCCCGCAAGGTCCGGTTCAGATGACCCATATAGGGGGAAATATCTATCGGGGTACGTATGTCCGACAGCAAAACGATACCTGTACCGTAACCATTTCAGCTACGGATTCAGCCGCTTCGGCCAACACTGCGACCTATACCTCCAGTGATCGATAAAGGCAGGGTAAGGCAGGGTAACAATGTTACCTCAAGCTTAAGACCAGAAGGTTCAGCCGGAAAGAAAGGATTCACCCATGCTCCCACTACTTACCCGATCATATCGGGATTCCAAAGGAATAGCCCTGGTGACGGTAATGGCCTTAATGGCTGTCCTGTTCCTCCTGGGGACCGCGGTCTTGACCAATACAGCCACTGAATACAAGATCAGCCAGAATCATAAACAGAGCATCCAGGCGTTCTATGATTGTGAGGCGGGCATAGCCGAGGCCACGGCCAGGATTAAAAATAACACTGCGGTCCTGGACCAGGATGGTGATCCTAACTGGATATCGCCTGCAAATGGCATCCCCTTCCATTATCGGTATTGTGTTACCTATGATCCTAACAATCATATTTATCGAGTCATATCCGAAGGTAAAGATCCTGCTCAAGTTGCCAATAAGCGGATCATTGCCGAATTGAAGCGCTCGTTCTCATCAGGTGACGTCATTTCCCCTGTCTACTGCGGATCAGGAGAAAACAGAGGTCAGCCAAACAGGATATACGGGGACTCATCCTGTCCGAGCTGGGCGGATGACGGCAATACCAGTAACGATACCCATGCTCCCTGCGTTGTCACTCCACAGCCGTGTGTCAGCTCTTCCGACCCCCTGGACTTTGATCAGGGCCAGCTTATCACCTCAAATCCCAATAAAATGGTCTACAATACTCCTCCCCTTGATCTGCAGGCCATGGCCGATTATTACAAGACGGTTGCGGACCTGACCAGCATTCCCAATGGAAACGGCGACATCGGTGCCACCGATGATCTCAAAGTGGTTTACATCAACGGTTCGGATACTATTGCCGGGAACAGAAACGGCTATGGCATCCTGGTTGTTACCGGGGATTTGCACCTTTCAGGGCAACTCCACTGGTGTGGCCTGATTATCGTCCTCGGCAGTGTCAGGCAGACCGGAGGCGGAAGTCATGGAATTCAGCTCACCGGCGCGATTTTGACCCCGAACGATTTTGATATGCGGGGAAATCCGGATATTCAGTGGTGCGACGATGTCGTCAGGAAAGTGATGCAGGACGCCGGAAGCTCCCCCTTAAGCGTGGTAAGCTGGATCGAGGATTAACTACGGCCTTTCCGGAAAGTTCCGTCAGGGACTAGACAATCACTCATGCCGCAGGGCTTCGACCGGATCCAGGGAAGCTGCCCGATGTGCCGGGTAGAGGCCGGAAAGGATGCCGGTCAGGATGGAAACCGCCAGGGCTGCCACAATGTATTCCGGCGCAAGCAGCCTTGGCTTGTTGCTCAGAATTTGAATTATCCAGATCAGCCCGATGCCCATAAGCGTGCCGACCACACCGCCCAGGAGACTGATGGCGATCGCTTCCGACAGGAATTGAACCAGTATGTCCGACCTCTTGGCCCCAAGGGCTTTGCGAAGCCCGATTTCCCTGATCCTCTCCACCACGGACACGGTCATGATATTCATGATGCCGATGCCACCAACCACCAGGGAAACAATGGCTGCAATAGCCCCGATCCAGGATACCCCCTGCACAATCCGCTCGGCTGTTTCAATATATTGCTGCATGGTCTGGGATTCATAGGCATATTGGCCCCGATGGCGAACGTGGAGAATGTTCTTGATCTCCTCTGCCGCGGTCTTGGCCATTGAGACGTCGAGGGCTTCGGCCTGGAGATATTCTATCTCCCTGGTGTTGGTTCTGCGCTGATAGAGAGTAATCGGCACGATGACCCGGTTATTGGCATCCTGGCCGCCACCAGAGCCGATGCTGGCCAGAAAATCCCGATTTTTCTCCTTGAGAATGCCAATGACCCGATAGCTGCTTTCTCCTGCCTTGATTTCCTTTCCCAGAGGGTCTTCGCTGCCAAAGAGCTTATTCACCACCTTGGTACCAATAACACAGACATCACGCCGGTACTCGAGATCCTCCGGAATAAGGAACCTTCCCCTGGTGATGGTATCGTTATTAATCGGCTTATAATCAGGGCCACTGGCAATGAACTGAATCTTAATGTAGTTATTAGCGTATTTGGCCCAGAGGTTCCACTGATCACAAACCGGCGCCAGCCTCCTCACCTGACGGGCACTCTTCATGATGGCGGAAATATCATCAGTATCGATGCCGCTTCCCGAAACCACGGTCTTGCCCGGTTGATCGTCGGTAAAGGACCGGAAAACCCAGAGCGACTTCAGGCCAAAAGTCTGAAGCTCGTCAAAAATGATGGTCTTCCCGCTTTGAACAGCCGCACCTACCATAATGACGGCAGCCACCCCGATGACAATCCCCAAAAGCGTTAAAAAAGTCCTGAATCGATTGACCCTCAATGCCTCAAACGCGCCGAGGATGTTTTCGAGATTGTTGGCCATAGATACTCAGATACCCACTGGTGAGATAGTTTGGAGTTGCGGAAAAAGCAGGCTTAGCTCGCCACGCAGGCTTAGCTCGCCACCTGGGCAAAAAGCCCCAATAAATGGGCACAAGCCCCAACAAATTTCTTGCCGTTGCGCTTCGACCGGCCACGGATTTACTGCGTAGTGCCACGGATTTACTGCCTTGTGGACCAACGACAGTATGCGGAGTGTACCAGGAAAGTAATTGTGGCACTTTCGCCGGAGAATGTCAAGATGGGGTGTGGCAGGTCAGATGTTCCCCGTCTTTGATGTGAACATCCCCTTCACTCCTCCCCCTTAAGAGGCAATGTCATCAACTTAAGGGATGAATTAAGGTCAGGCTTTTGCTCCCTGATGGAGTTCGCACCTATAAACACTGAACCCAGGGCAGTGTTTTTCCCCCTCGCCCCTTTGGGGAGAGGGCTGGGGTGAGGGGCTTGTTTGGTTAGTAGCTTAAGTTGATGACATTGCCCCTTGAGGGGGGCGGTGGTGATGGTTATTTTCACCCTCCTCGCTGATCAAAGGGAAATGGTGAACATCTGGTGGCTGATGCAGGCCGGGACAATTCTGATTTTAGCCTCGATCGGCCGAAAAGTTGGCCGAACGGCCAAGATCTTGGCCGACAAGCAAAGCGTAAGAAAAATCAATGGATTATAGATTAAAAATTGTTTGTAACTTCATTTTCGGTCAAGATCTTGGCTGACAAACAAAACATACAAAAAATCAATGGATTATGGATCAGAAAATAGCTTGTAACTCCATTTTCGGCCAAAAAGTTGGCCGGATCCACTTCCAGGGGGTTGTTGAGCCCATAAGCAATAACAGGCTGAAAGATAAGGGGAAATAATGCTTGTATTTTTATTTTTCAATTATGGCCTCAAACTTGCATTATTATATTTCATAATAGTGAATGTAAATCATAAATTTTTCGATTTCCCCTGGATTTATGGCAAACTGACCAAGTGACTATCCGCTCGTGGAACTCATACCCATTAACACCATTGACATTGAGCTCAAGGTAGTGCTTTTCTCCCTCGCCCCTTCGGGGCGGAGGGGTGGTAGAGAGCCCCTGTGGCAGGTGAGGGGCGCTAGGGGTTATAGTAACCCCTAACTCAACAACATCATAGCATAAGGGGGTGATAGCAATAAAATAAAATATTTCCTAAGTCTGCCGGAAAGAGAAAACCTACAGGGCTGTAATCTTGAAAAATATTTTTACACCTGATCTAAACAATAAAATAGCCAAAGGTTGAGGTAAAAATAAAGTTAGCTAAGGAATAGAATTATAGGTTAAGGGCAAGAGCACAGAATTATTCTTAC
>JBFLZW010000068.1 GCA_040755755.1 bacterium
GAAATTGTCCAAGTTAGCCCAGCTCTGGGTCAATGGCGCAGGAATTGAGTGGAAGATTCTCCCCCAGAATATCGGATGCAGAAGAGTATCACTGCCCCCCTACCCTTTTGCCAGGGAAAGGCATTGGGTTGCAGTACCGGCATCATCAGTATCAGTATCAGATTGGAGCATGAATCCGGCACAGGCAGCTTGTGCAGGCCAGGATCAATTGGGCGGAGTAGAGAGAGCCCTCAGCCAGGGTCAGATTCCAGGGCTTCATCCTCTGGCGGGGCTCCATCCTCCGACTGGGCTCCACCCTCTGATTGGCAGCAACACCTCGACCTTACGGGAGCAGAAGTTTTCGACCTGGCTGAGCGGGAGTGAGTTTTTTCTGGCCGATCATGTGGTGGGTGAGCATAAGGTGCTGCCCGGCGTGGCCTATCTTGAAATGGCACGGGCCGCAGGTGAGATCAGCGGAGAGAGAAGGGTCAGGAAACTCAAAGACATTGTCTGGGCACAACCGATCACTGTAACCGCATCCCCTCAGCAGGTGCACATCAGCCTGTATCCTCAGCAGCAAGACAGGGTGGAGTATGAGGTAAGTACGATGGGTGAGGATAACCGGCGGGTGGTGCACAGCCAGGGAAAGCTGGTCTATGAGGAGAGAGAGGAGAATAAAAAGAAGAAATACCAGGAGGAAGAAAACAGGAAAAGCAAAGCCGGGATTACCCACAAGGGCTTTGAAGCTGCACCGGGGGCAGATTTCATCGATATCGAAGCCATTAAGGTTCGATGTCAGGGGTTGAAAAGCAGCCAGGAGTGCTATCATGCCTTTCAGACCGGGGGCATACAATACGGCCCGGGCTTTCAGACCATCAGGGAGCTTTTCTTCAATGGGAAAGAGGCCCTGGCACGCCTCGAGGTGCCCCGGAATCTCAAGGGCAGCATTCATGCATTCGGGCTGCATCCATCCCTGATGGATGGGGCATTGCAGACAGTGGCAGGACTTATGCCAGACAAGGCTGAAGGCCAGGAAAAAAGCTCTGCCGATGCTCTCTATCTTCCCTTTGCCCTGGGAGAGGTGGAGATTATCAGCCCCCTGCTGCCTGAGACCTGCTATGCCTATGTGACTGTAGCCGAAGATAAGCCAGGCAAGAAGTTGTCAGCCAGGGATTTGCCAGCCAGGGATTTGCCAGCAGAAAATCTGCCCTCTGCACGGTCCAGGGTCAAAAGATACAACATTCAGCTTGCAGATGAAGACGGCCAAGTGCTGGTGAGCATGAAGGACTTCTCCCTCCGGGCACTCAGGCAACCCCAAAAGGGATCGCGCATCATCAGTGGGATTAGTGGGAACACCGAAGCGAGAAAAGCCCAGGCTGGTGGGACACTAGTCAGTCAGGCTGACGGGGTACTGGTCAAGCAGGCTGATGAGGAATTGGTCAGGATGTATTGCCGCAGTGTGTGGGAGAAGTCAGGGGAATGCTGCCAGGCCATTAAGACTGCTGAGGCTGGTCAGGATGTGGTGGTGGCAGAGGGTGCTGCTCTTTCAGGGCATGTGCTTATCTTTGAGACTCATGGGAATACCGGGGAGGGCAGCAGTGAGGATGCTATTGAGGATACCAATGTGCAGGTTTCCCAGCTCATGCAGGAAATGATGACTGCACGGGGTGAAAACAGGGCACAGCTCATCATTGTCAAGCCGGGACAGGAATACCGTGAGATTGGTGAGCTCATGTATGAAATTAATCCCGGCAACCGGCAGGACTACTTCCGGTTAATTGAGAACCTGGCCAGCAGGCAGGTGATGCCGGATATCATTTTTCACCTGTGGTCATTATGGCCGCCAGGGCCAATGGGGCCGATGAACCCAGAGGGTGATTACCCAACAGGTCTGAATCCGGCCAGTCAGCCTGATTTCAAAGCCTGGCTTGATCAGGGGATGTATTCGATATGCTATCTCAGCCAGGCACTCATGGAGCAGAAGAGGGCTCAGGAGCAAAAGTCCAGGAGGAAAGTCAGGCTGCTGTATGTCTATCCGAGTCCAGGCGACTATCCGCAGCCACAGTATGCGGCTGCAAGTGGCCTGATCAAGACTATTCGCCTTGAGAATCCAAGGCTTATCTATAAGGCAGTGGGACTGGAAAGTAAGGACTCCCTGGCTCTCGATGAGGAGGGTGAAAATATCCATCACCCCCACCCAGCCTCCCCTGCCACAGGGGCTCCCTGCCTCAAGGGGGAGGAGTGGAAGGGATGTACCTCTATTCCCCCTCGCCCCTTTGGGGAGAGGGCCGGGGTGAGGGGCTGTATGGTACGGAGCAATAAGGTAATGACATCGCCCTGGTCCCAGCCCCAATCCAGGGCAACCGCTTTAGAAATACTCAGCATACTGCTGGCTGAGCTTTGCACCGGGTGTGAGGATGAGGTTGATATCCGCTATGAGGGAGGACAAAGATTTGTCAGGCGCTGGCAGGAGATAGCTTTTGGAAGCGAGACTGATAAGGACACCCAGGACGATGCCGGCAAAGGCACTCAGGACGACACTGATAAAGCCAATCAGGATCAGATACCCGCCCTGCT
>JBFLZW010000069.1 GCA_040755755.1 bacterium
CTTCGGTGAAGCCCTGATGAAAGCTGGTATTACCCGGTGTGTCAATGGCTTGAAAGAATAATATCCTCTGCGTCTCTGCGTCTCTGCGGGAGAAATACTATACAGTGTTATAGCGGGTTATTGAAAAAAAACCGTCACCCCAAGACTGCGCCGAAAAAAGGCAAGCCCTCCGATTCATTGCTCCTTCCCGCTTTCATCGAAGAGCCGCTGCTGCAGAGGTTTCCGGAAGCGGGCAATGGTAGCCCATTTGGTGCGGATAAGAGGGGGAAGCGGCTTTCCTGCGGCAAGACACTGCCGGGCAAAATGTCTGGTTTTTGGGTCTGAAGGATAGCCGGAACCAAAATCTCCATAGAATTCCTGCAATTTTTTGATTTCACGGTCCCGCATCACCTTGGCCACAATAGATGCGGCAGCAACGACTGCATAGTTTTGATCGGCCTTGTTTTCTCCGCAAATGTGCAAGCCCTCCCTGGCAACCAGGCAGCGGATGTCCTGACAGTATTTCGGGATTCCCATCCCCCTGGCCGGAACATCCAGATAGATGCAATCCGGATTCAGCCGAATGATCAGCTCCGCTGACTTTTTCTTGCTCAGCACATTCAGGTTTTCCCGGTCAATCTCCTGGGGCATAACCATGACCATCTGCACCGACCGGGCTGTCTGGCCGATCAGCTCACAGATGCGCTCCCTTTTTGCGGGAGTGAGCTGTTTGGAGTCTTTCACTCCGATCGCCCAAAGCTCCTTCTCCCTCTCCTGTTCGATCGCCACCCCGCACAGGACCATAGGCCCGATCAGGCATCCCCGCCCGGCTTCATCAATACCGGCAATGAGCTGCATGTCATCCTCCATGAACTTTACTATATGCTAAAAATTGATAGAAAATATTTGACAATTATGCTGGTATTGTATATAAATATGAGATATAATTTTGTTATTACTGAAATCATTCATCCCCCCTTTTTCAAAACGGGCACGAGAGCCAGTTTAAGCATATCAGAGTTACCCATCAGGCACCCAGGTATTAACCATTTTCCATCAAGGCTGCACCAATGTCCAGGAGAAAAAGATTCATAATTAAACCTTTACAGTGAGAAAAGGAGAAAGCATGAATCAGCTCAGCAGAAAGATCAAATTTGTGGCTATTCTTATGATCCTTGGTTTTACCGCCGGGGCCGCTCATAGCGGTACCGGCAAGGAAAACTCCTCCCCGCCGAGCAAAGCTGATCCCAAGCAGACCATCGAGCAATTCTGGCTGAATGCCTATGGTGGATCATCACCAGCAGATTCACCCAAGAAGGGGGAGAAAATACCGGCCATACCCGGCATCCCCGGCACTCCACCGGGTGAATTGCCAGGGGATGAATTGTTTGCCACCCTGAGCAGGGAGTTACTGGCCAAGGCCACACCGGATGAATGCTATAACGGCATCGGCAATCCCTATCCTCCCGGCCCGCCCTGTTCCCAAGGAAAGCCTAAAGTGAACCAGGCCTATGTCTGGGGGCTTGCCAAGTCCGGAAGCAATATCTGGGTTGGGACCGCCCCGAACGTCCATTGCCTGGCTATGGGAACCTATGGCGGTAATCCCGACCCGGAGCCCAGGGAAACCGACTCATGGGTCTGCGAGTTTGGCAGCTCCCAATATTCTCGAAATTATCCCTATCTTCCGCCTGCCGGCGGTGACTGGCGGCCGCCTCACATCTATACCTATAATACCGTGGCCAGGACTCTGACCGAGAAATCACCTCAAGATCCGGCTTTCCGCGCCATGCACGGGATTCGGTCGGCAGGGAGCCTTGGCAATATAGTCTTCATGGGGGGGCCAAACGCTCTGGGAGGGATTACCCTGTGCGCATTCCTCTCAGACTCTGGCACGTATCTGGGATCGAAAAACCTGCCCGCCTACACCAATATCCGCAAGTGGGTGGTGGTGGATAATGTCCTCTACACCGCCGTGCGCAATGCCACAGGCCAATCCAAAGGAAGTGTGCTGCGATGGACGGGAGAGCTGGCCTATCTTCCATCGAATCTACCCGATCTTGCCAGGCTCTTCCAGTTTACCGTTGTCGGAAACCTGAGAGATGGCGAGGGCGCAGAGCTTGCCGAACATGAAGGCCGCCTCTTTGTGACCACCTGGCCAGGCAATATGCTGGCGGGAGAAGAGATAACTACAGCCGGTCTCTATATGAGCCCGCCCATTCCCCAAGGCGGTCTGACCGCCCGGGATGCGGACGGCTGGACCAAAGTCTGGCAGGTGGATGACTATGAGCCGGACTGGGTCACGGCGGCCACCTATGGAGGCGGGGCTCTGGCCTCCTTTGACGGCTATCTTTACTGGGGGACCATGCATGTCCCCTTCACCTCGGCACTTGCCCATTTTACCATATACGGGATGCCGGATAATCCGGAGGATATTCTGACCGCTGTTCTGGCGACTTACCGTCCGATCAGCATTTTCCGCGGGCGTAATTTCAATAACAATCCCAGGATGCAGCTTGTCTATGGCATGCCGTATCTGCCCAAATATGTGCCCCCGGGCGATGATCCCTCAAGCCAGGCCGGACACTGGGAGATTGTACCGACCAAAATGGGGCCGCCAATCTGGGGCCTGTCCGGGTTTGGCAATTTCTTTAATAACTATACCTGGACCATGTCAGTTTATAATAACAGGCTTTTTATTGGCACTATGGACTGGAGCTACTTCGTTGGAGAGCAGATGAGCGAATTTCTGGATTTTACCATCGGCTCTGTCCCGGATACTCTGCTTCAGCTTCCCACCCATTTTTTCGGGGCTGATCTTTACCGAATAGAATCTTCGAGGACTCCTGCCGTGCCCGAATCCCTGGCCGGGGTTGGCAATTATACCAGCTATGGCATCCGGACCATGCTTGCGGACGATGCCCTTTATCTGGGTATGGCCAATCCCATGAACCTGCTCACCGACCCCGATGACGATCTGCCGGAGGGAGGATGGGAACTGATCAGGCTTGGGGGAGACTTCCCGGTGTCGGTGGATATTGATCCGGGAGTGTGTCCGAACCGGCTTCCGGTGGGCAGCAGCCGCAAGACTGTGACGATAGCCATCTCAGGCAGGCCGGGTTTCGACGTCCGCAGGATCGATCCCGGGTCAGTAAGAATCGGCAGGGAAGGAATTAAGGGTACGATTGCTCCTGTCCGCAGCATGTATCAGGATGCATCGACACCCTTGGAAGGGGCTCCCTGCACCTGCCAGACCCTTGCCGGTGATGGACATATGGACCTGGTGCTTGTCTTCGATTTTCAGAAAGCTATGAATACATTCAAGCTGAAGCAGATGGTTGGCCAAGAAGTTCTCCTCACCCTGACCGGCAGGCTCAGGAAGGAGAGTGGCGGTTATCAGTTTGAGGGGCAGGATTGTGTATCAATAATGAAGGTATGGTAAGTTTTCGGGTAAGCGGGGCAATATTCTGAAAATACCGGGCCTTCCCCGATCGGGGAAGGCCCGGTGACTGTTCTACGGATTGGTTACGTAGTATCTTAATTATGTATTATCTTCTATATTCATCCCGGCTGAAAGGCCCTGCATGAGATCGACGTAGCCGGGAAAGGTCACGTTAACCGCCTCGGCTGTCGTGATCAGTGTCGTACCTTCGGCCACCATCCCGGCCAGGGAAAGGGCCATAACCACGCGGTGGTCGTGATGCCCCTCGACCCTGGCACCATGCAGCCTGCTGCGCTCGATGATCAGCCCATCGGGGGTTTCCTGTACTTGAGCTCCCATCCGGCCAAGCTCTTCGGCCATGACCCGGATGCGGTCGGTCTCCTTGATCCGTGCGTGGGCAACGTTCCTGATCACGGTCACCCCTTCGGCCACGCAGGCGGCTGCGGCTATGGCCGGAAGGGCATCGGGGGTGTTATTCAAGTCAAGCTCCGCACCGTGCAGGCCCTGTCCGATAACCCGGATTCCCCGATCAATGATCTCAATCCGGGCCCCCATTTCCTGAAGATATTCCAGAACCTTCCGGTCAGCCTGGGAATCATTGATATCGAGCCCTTTAAGCAGGCAATCGGAGCCCCTGATCATGGCCGCCGCGCTTAAAGGGAAGGTGGCCGATGACCAGTCAGCCGGAATTTTGCGGGTAAAGGGGTGGTAGTGCTGTCCGCCGGGAATCTTAAAATATTCATACCCTTCCTGCTCGTACTGGATGCCGAGGCTGTGCATCCAGTCGAGAGTCATCTGGATATAGGGCACCTCGCATAAGTGATAGACCCGGATCGTGGTGGTCCCGGCAGGGATGAGCGGGCAGGATATCAGGAGGCTTGAGACGTACTGGGAGCTGCGGCATTCCACCTCGACCTCACCTCCCTGCATCGGGCCTCTGATCCGCAGCGGAGGACAGCCATTCCCGTTAATTGACTCTGCCTCAGCCCCCAGTTGTCTCAGGGCATCCAGCAGAGGCTGCACCGGACGGCGGCGGATGGAAGAATCCCCGTCGATAATGACCTCAAAATCCCCCAGGGCCGCTATCGAGGTAAACAGGTTAGTGGATGTGCCGCTGTTGAGCATATCGATCGGGCCAGCCGGAGGTTGAGGGTATCGGCCGAATCCTGTAATGATCCACTCGCCGGAGCGGGATGCATCGATCCGGGCACCCAGTGCCTGTGCTGCATTGAAGGCGGCCAGGGTATCGGCCGAATCCAGCGGGTCACTCAGGCAGGATCCGCCCTCAGCCAGGGAAGCCATGACCACACCCCGGATAGTATGGGATTTTGAGCCGGGAATGGAAATCTCACCGGCCAGACGGTCTGTTTTTTGTACTACCAGGTTCATGGTAATCTCCAGGAATTCAGACTCTGATTCCAATCACTGGCCACTGACCACTATCTTCTCTCTCTTCTCACAATTTCAGGACTGACCTCATAACCTCGATTGGTGCCTCAAGGCCGGTCCACAAGGTGAATTGGGCTGCCGCCTGGTTCAGGAACATATCCACGCCTGAGATAGTAAGGCAACCCCGTGCTCTGGCTTCTTTGAGCAGGCGCGTCTCAGCCGGATGATAAACGGTATCAAAGACGACCAGTCCCGGTCGCAGGACAGATTCAGGTACCGGCATTTCTTCGGTCTGGGGAGCCATGCCGACTGAGGTGCCGTTAATGAGAATGTCAGCTTCGAGGTTTTGGATCTCTTCCAGTCCTCCTGACCGGCAAAACAGCTCTCTGGCCAGAGTTTGAGCCCTGCCGGGTGTCCGGTTCAGGATGGTGAGCCTGCCTCCCTGCTTTGCCACCCCATGAGCAATGGCCCGTGCCACCCCGCCTGCCCCCAGGAGAACCACTTTCTTGTCGGCAAGGGGAGTGACTGCCTCAATGGCCTGAACAGCTCCGGTAATATCGGTATTATAGCCGATCAATTTGTTCTTTCTTTTAACCACCGTATTGACGGCCCCGATCCGGCGGGCTATGGGGTCAACCTCGGTCAGATAATCCATGATCTTCTGCTTGTGAGGCATGGTAATACTGAGCCCGCAGATATAGCCTTTAAAGCCCCGCATAAAGGAAGCCAGGTCTTCCACCAGAAAATTGACATACAGGCTGTCCTGCTGCAGATGCTGGAAGGCGCGGTTATGAAGATAAATCCCCTGACTCTGGTTAACGGGATTGCCTACCAGGCCATAGAGACGAAAATCGGTATCCTTGAGGTCGCGGACCCGAAAGACATCACGGAGGCTCCGGGCTTCGATTTGCCCCGGGGCGGATTCTTTTCCCTGCCGCAGAGAGCCGAAGGTCAGGAAGGCCCCCAGCAGCGGAGCAAGTATCCGGCTGATTTCGCCATGAGGACCCATGCACAGGGCAATGATCTCCTGATCATCCTCCTGGGCCTGAAATATCAGGTCGAAAATCTTCAGGTTATCGTTGATGGAATTGGCCTGGGTGACGATTTTAACGATATCGGCCCCTGCTGATCGCATCGAGGTGTATAATCCGCCAAGATTCTGTGGCGTCTCCTGAAAGTTATGCCAGGAGCTGATGATCCGGGTCCTGGTTCCCCTCGTCAGTTCCTTGAAGCGCTGCAAAACCTCCGGACCGCAGCTCCACTCCACATCGATATAATCCGCCCCCAGGCGAACGGCCTCCTCAAGGAGCTGTATCCGCTCTGCTTCGGTGCCGGGGAATTTTCCGCCCTCATCCGTTTTTCGGCAGGTAACGATGAGCGGTTTTTTCCTGGCTGTCAGAATTTTTGCCAGATCCGGATCAGCCAGATAATCAACCCGCAATTCCAAAATGTCAGCAACTTCTTCCGCCTGCTGAATATCCTGCAGGGCTACTCCTGTGGTTATGGCAGTGATAGGTACACAGATCATGCTCTGACTCCTGATAAAGTATTCCTGAAATAACTGCTTGAGCCATGGGTTTCCTGAGCGACATAATACGCCATTCCGGTGAGGTCGTCCGCATTTTTTCACAGGCGAGGCCCTTTTCATCATCCTTAAGAACAGCCGAAGGGAGAAAAATTTCTGCCTTTCAGTGAGCGATGATAAAGGGAATCAGCCTCCCTTTCCCCTCACAAGGTCATTTGACTGAGGAAAAACCCTCTTCTTCTTACACGCGGATGTTTTGAGTTATCCGCACTCCACATCGGAACAACATCCTCTTGCCTGTCCTCTGACACTTCCCGGAATGAGGTTTTTGGCAAAAAGGCTCAAATAGTTGCTTCCGAAGATCAAAAAAAAGGATAACATAAAAGAAGGTGAAAATCTATCCCAAAATGACAGTTACTTTCATTTTCGGCAATTCAATTCACCGGATACGGATTGCAGACTCAAGATCATGGGTATAAAATGGATATTTATGAACGTTCTCCTGATCCAGCCACCGATCCGGGACTTTTATCATACCGGCCACAGAATGTATCCCCTGGGGCTTCTGCACCTGGCCTCTGCCCTGAGGGAGTCAGGCTTTCCCTGTGAGGTGCTCGATGCCTTCAGCGGAGAGCGGAAAAAAGCCCTGCCCATCCCTCGGTCAATGAGCTATCTGGAAGAATACTACCCGGCGGAGGATAAAAGTCCGTTCCGGCTTTTTGGCCGTTTCTATCATTTCGGCCTTTTGGATGAACAGATTCGTGAAAAAATTGCAGCCGCAGACCTGGTAGGCATCGGCACGCTGTTTACGCCCTATGAGGAGGAATCGCTGGCTATTGCCCGGACAGCCAGAGAACTGGGAAAATTGACCCTCCTGGGAGGATGCCATGCCACAGTCGCCGCCGCTCACCTGATGGAAGACCCCGCTGTGGACTATGTCATCCTGGGTGAGGGAGAGGCGCGGATTGCGGCCCTGGCAGAGGCCATCTGCGGCTGCAGAAGCTTTGAATCCATCGATGGGCTGGCCTGGCGGTCAAAGGGCTCGGTTAAGATATCTCCTCCGCGGTGTCTTGTGTCTGATCTTGATGAGCTGCCCTTTCCGGACCGCTCCCTGCTTGATCCTGATCGCTACCGCTTTCAGGGCGAGCGATACACCATGATGCTCTCAAGCCGGGGCTGCCCTTACCGTTGCCGGTTCTGCTCCGGGCATACGATTTTTGGCCATACCGTGCGCCTTCGCTCTATCGAGAGCATTCTGGCCGAAATGAGGCTGTGCTACGACCGCTATCGGATCAGGGTCTTCGATTTTGAAGATGAGCACTTTACCTGGCAAAGGGAGCGAACCATTCAGGTGCTCGATGCCATCGAGGCGGAATTCGGACATGATCCTGCCTTTGGCCTGCTCTTTGAAAACGGCCTCTTCCCTCACACTCTCGACCGGGAAATCCTGAGCAGGCTGAAAAAGCTCGGCTGCCGCCATCTGAACCTTCCCCTGGTCTCCTCTTCGGCAAGTACCCTCACGAGGCTGAAGAGACCGGGCTTAAGCTCCTCCTTTGCACGGACTGTCGGTGAGGCGGCAGAGAGTGACTTTTTCATCACCGGCTACCTGATTCTGGGACTTCCCGGCTCCAGCCTCGAGGAAATGGTGGAATCCATCCGCTTTCTGGCCGCACAGCCTGTGCTGATCGCACCCAGTATCTTCTATGCCACCCCCGGCATGGAGCTCTATGACGAGTGCCGGAAAAGCGGCTGGCTGCCGGAGGGAGGGTTCACGCTGCTGCGCTCTTCAGCCTTTGCGATTGAAACCGGGCAATTCCGGCGACTGGATCTTGTCACCCTCTTTCGCCTGGTCAGGATGCTCAATTTTATCAAATCGCTGATCGATGAAGCAGCAGGGAGAGCGGGGGAGGAGGAAGAAGCAAAAGGAGAGACTGCCGGGGGAGAAATAAAACTATCCGCTTTCCTGAAAAGCCTGATGCAGGAATTTCGCCAGGATATCCTGGACTACCGGGCAGGAGCCGACCTTCCGGAAACTCAACCTTACGCTCCTGAAACCGACAGCAGGAGTGCAGGTGCCTGCTCCTCCTCTTCTATCACCTCACCTCGCCCGCTTTCACCACGGGAGCTTGGGCTCTGGCTCCTGGCCCAATGGCTTACCGACGGCCATTTTGCCTTCTACCGGGTTCAGGTGGAGAAGCAAAAAGCGACTCCGGCCAGCAAGCGGAAGCAGGGATCAGGGATCGGGCAGGAAAAAGTGCCTTGCCGATGGACTTATCGGATGGTCCGACAGGCTGATTCCGAGAGGGTGTGGAGGATTTTCCTTGATTTGATAGATCAAACATCTATCCGGGGTGTCAAAAATCCGTCTCTTTCCCCGGTCTGGGATATCAGCAAAGGGAAAATACCATGAATATAGCCGCAGCCTGGCAGGGAGTAGGACATGAACTGAGGCAGAAAGAGCGTTCAATATGGATATCTCAGCTCAGATTCTTGAACTCGTAGCACTATCAGACAGTGCCTTCATAATCATTTTTTCTACTTCTTCATCAGCATTAACCCAAATGATCTTTATTTGTGGGTTTTGCTTTTTAAAAACTCTGAATATTTCATCTGCAAATGCTTGCCCAATTGTCTTTATACCTTGAAAATCGAGGAATACCTCTTTAAATCTATCAAATCTGGCTAATAGTCTCCTGGCTTGAGAACGTGATACAAGGTTCTCTTCACCATATTTAAGTAAGCTGACGGGTATCCGGGTTTTTGTAAAGCCGTAATCGGTATCCTCACTCGCATATCTGCCAAATATTTCCTGGAGGGTGTCGGAAGAGAATGTTGATATTCGCATGCATATCAGGGTCCCTTTACAAGGTTCGCCTTCGCTGTCCTCAATCAACCAGTCATCACCCGACTTTTTATGGCAAAAGTAGAGTTGATCAGATAGTATCGAGAAATAGTCAAATACGCGACTGGTAAAAAATATCCCTTCACCGGTATGGTGCTCAGGATCTGTTGTCAACTTACCTTTAGCCAGTTCCAAAATAGCGTGATGATGGTCTTCAAGTCCTAACACCTTTTTGATTTTATTAAAAATGCCAATACCATCATCGGATATCCACATCTCTACAAATGCAGCCGTAAGCTTAACAGTTACCTCAGCAGTATGACCTTCTGAGTGCTCAATCGCATTGTTAAATATCTCAGTAAAACCATATTGACATATATCCAAGACATTTGCTGGAACTGGAGTGAGTAAGTGTTTTACATGCTGCCGCCAGACTCTGTCTTCTTCCACATCAGGCCGTATTGGCACATTGTATATCTTATGAATAATATCTGTTAATTCATATACTTTATTCCGTGCTCTTCCTCGAGCTTTCAATACACCATCTTCAACCAATCTTTTTATGTACCGACTGACAGCTTGCCGGCTAATTCCGAATTTTTCAGCCGTTACCTTTGAAATGGTCTGAGGATTCTCGAACACATTTTTTATTATGAAAGAGGATATTTCCCTGCTCCTGCTTCTTTTCTCCATTTTTCATCCTTACGTCAACAATTTATTAATGTTTCGTCAATAAATTCCCTATTAATTATCAACGAAAGCCCACTGAATTGTCAATATCACCCCCACCTGCCAGCCCCTTTTTGCCTTTAACAACAAGTATTTTCTCCTTGTAACACCACCTCTTGTTTGCTATAATGTATTGCTAATCAAATAGTTAACCAAGCATAGAAAACTGCGCAAGGATATTTTATAATAAAAAAGGGAAGGAAATGAAAAACCCATTCATTAAAGCTTCATCCAAGAAAAAACATTTGAAAATCAGCTTATATGGTGGTCCTGGAGTAGGTAAGACATATTTTGCGCTTGGATTTCCCAATCCGGCGGTTATTGATCTTGAGGGTGGGACGGATTTTTACGCAGACCGGTTCCAGTTTCATGTGCTCGATACCAAAAGCTACGCCGAAGTCCTGAATGCCGTAAACTTCCTGGAGCAGGGAAACCACGACTTCAGGACACTGGTCATCGATCCCATCACGGTTATCTGGTCCGCCCTGCAGGAGGGAAGGCTTGAGTATAAGGTTCAGGACCCTGACAAGGCCATTGCAGGCGAAGAGAAATCGGGCTTCAGTTATGTGGATTGGATGCAGATCAAGCGGTTTTACTCGCTGCTGATGACCAAGCTCGTCAATCTGCCCATGCATGTGGTCATGACCGGAAGGCTCAAGGATGAATATAAAGCCAGGGGTGGTGAAATCGTGAAGGCCGGAGTCAAAATGGAGGCTGAAAAGTCCACTCCCTACGCCCCAGACATCTGCTTTCGTCTGGAAGTGGAGGATGGCAGACGGGTGGCGGTCTTCGAGAAGGACCGGACCGGACACTTTGACCGGGGTACCACGATCGACAACCCCAGTTATGAAACCTTCCGTCCCCTGCTGGAAGAAAATGATGATAATTATGAATCGCAGGCCAGGCACCATGAAGAAGATGATGCCATGCGCAAGGATGCCGAGTTTTTCCAGGAGCACGAAAAATCGGCTAAAACCGATGGCTGCGGCGGCAATTACCCGGCCGATGGAAGCAGCAGCCCGGCATCTCCTCAACTGCTGATAGCCAAATTCACCGGGCTGAAGATGAAAGCCTCATTGGAGCAATACGAGCAGTATATCCACCAAAAATATGGGCACTCTTCTGTCTTTCAACTTACGGACAGACAGATAAAAGAACAGAAAAACGTTCTGCAAAGGTGTGAACGGGATCCGCAAGTCAAGGCCCAGTTTGAAACTTTTCTCGAAACCGGGGCAATATGACGATAAGAATATACGGGGATTTCTTACACACCTTACGATCTAACCATTAATATCGGGAAATAAAAAAATGAAAGTATGCATTGTCGGCGGTGTTGCCGGGGGGGCTACGGCTGCCGCCAGATTACGACGATTAAATGAACAGGCCCAGATTATCATGTTTGAGCGGGGTGATTACATTTCTTTTGCCAATTGCGGGCTTCCCTATCACATTTCAGGCAAGATCAAAGACCGCAGCCGGCTCCTGCTGCAAACGCCTGCCAGCTTTTTTTCCCGCTTTCAGGTCGAGGTCAGGGTCAACAACGAAGTTCTGGCCATTGAACCGGCCCGCAAGTCGATCCGGGTCAAGAACTTAAAGACGGGTGCTGAATACCATGAATCCTACGATTACCTGATCTTGTCGCCGGGAGCGTATCCTTTCGTTCCACCGCTTGAGGGTGCTGACGCCAGGATGTTCATGCGCCTTCGGGACATGGCGGATATGGATGCTATTATCGCCCATATCAGGGAGCACAAGGTAAGGGAGGCGGTAGTCATCGGTGGCGGATTCATCGGCGTTGAAATGGCCGAGAATCTGGTCGAGATGGGAATCAGGACGCATCTTGTCGAAATGATGAATCAGGTGATGGCCCCCTTTGATCCTGAAATGGCCAATATTATTCATGCCAAACTCGCGGAGAAAGGAGTCTGTCTCCACCTGGGGGATGGCATCCAGAGAATAGTCGGAGATACGAAAGGCAAAGTTATCCTGAAATCCGGGGCCGAGCTCAATGCCGATGTGGTGATCGGTGCTCTTGGTGTTCGGCCTGACCATAAGCTGGCCAGGGATGCTGGGCTTCAGATTGGGACAACGGGCGGGATTGCGGTTGATGAGCAGATGAGGACCAGTGATCCCTTCATTTTTGCCGTAGGTGATGCGGTTGAAACCACCCAGTTTGTTGAGGGAAGACAAGTGCACGTTCCTCTGGCCGGACCGGCCAACAGGCAGGGCCGCATTGCTGCGGATAACATTTGCGGCCTGAACTCCCGCTATCAGAAGACCCTGGGCACGGCCATCCTCAAAGTTTTCGATCTCCAGGCCGCTTCGACGGGCCTGAATGAAAAAGCAGCCCAAAGAGGCGGCATCAAGTATCAGGCGATACATCTGCACCCGTTTAACCATGCAGGCTATTATCCGGGCGCTTCGCAGATGACCCTGAAGGTCCTGTTTGAAGTACCGGGCGGCAGGGTTCTCGGTGCTCAGGGAATCGGAGCTGAAGGAGTTGATAAGCGAATCGATGTCCTTGCCACAGCTATCCGCGCCGGGATGACGGTTTACGACCTGGAGCAGTTGGAGTTATCCTATGCACCTCCCTTTGGTTCGGCCAAGGATCCGGTAAATATGGCCGGGTTTGTCGGCAGCAATATTCTCAAAGGGTTAGTGAATGTTGTTACCTATGACCAGGCCAGAGCGATCGAAAATCCTCTCTTTCTGGATGTCCGGACCAAACCGGAATATATGCTGGGCAGTATCCCGCAGTCAGTCAATATTCCGGTCGATGAGCTGCGCTCACGGATGCATGAATTGCCAAAGGACCGGCATATCGTCATAACCTGTCAGGTTGGTATCAGAGCCTATGTGGCCTATAGAATCCTGAAGCAGTCCGGCTTTGAGCATCTGTACAACCTGTCGGGAGGATATAAGACCTACAGCCATTCCACGGCCAGAATTTCACCCGCTCCTGACTGCGGCCAGGGGAACGATGTCCCCGATTGCTGCCAAAGCAGTTCAGGCAATGGCTCATCCTCGGCTTGCTGCGGCACTTCGGGGGATTCGGGTGGGAAAACCTCGGCAAGCACATCAGCTCAGGTTGAAGAGCTTGATCTGACCGGACTCCAATGTCCCGGACCGATTATGAGACTATCCCGGAAGCTGGAAACCATGAAGACGGGTGATCGGGTAGCGGTCAGAGCCTCAGACCCTGGATTTACCAAGGACCTGCCGGCTTTCTGCCAGGCCGCGGGCCTCAAAATCCTCGATACCCGCTGGGAAGGTCGTGATTATCATGCCCTGATTGAGAGAGCGGAGAAGGAACACCGCCAGTCGGGGAATAACCATAACGGAAACAGAAAGACAATCGTTGTTTTTTCAAACGATCTTGACAGGGCTCTGGCAACCTTTGTTATTGCCAATGGAGCACGGGCAATGGGGAATGAGGTGACCTTATTCTTCACCTTCTGGGGGCTCAACATTCTGCGAAAAGAGCGGGCTACTCCGGCCCGTAAGCCTCTGCTCGACCGAATGTTCGGCATGATGATGCCAAAAGGCGCACAGCGCTTGAAACTTTCCAAACTGCATATGCTGGGCATGGGAACAGGCATGATGAAGTATGTCATGAAAGAAAAAAACGTCGATTCTTTAGCCAGTTTAATAGAAGCAGCGATGAAATCAGGTATCAAGTTCGTTGTCTGCTCGATGTCGATGGATGTCATGGGGATAAAAAAGGAAGAGCTCATCGATGGCGTCGAGGTCGGCGGAGTCGCTCAATACCTGAGTGAAGCGGACCGGGCAAACATGAATTTGTTCATTTGAAAGCTCCTCCACCCTTCTTTTAAAAATGAGGAGAGAGAAACTTAGTTACAGCACGTTAATACATGGCCAATATCTCGTAGGGGGCAGGTTTCTGCCCCCATCGTTATTTTGCTAGCATTTGCAGTGACAACCACATTGTGGGGTAGCTGCTAGGAGTGCCACGGTAAGATACCACATTTTTCTCTGCACGTTAATTAATTACAAAAAAACCGAAAAAGATTGTCAGCTTGAATATACCTCTTGCTTAAAAACCTATTTTGCAGTATTCTTTTTAAGTCATTGAATTCTCTTCAGAGTCGCCAGTTATCAAGTTATACCAGAAGGTAAGAGTATGAATCTATTCACTATTGATAAAAATGGAAAGTTGATCCCGTATAAGGAGCATGATTTCAAAGATTCCAATCGAGAAACTGATCTGGAAGCCTTGCTTGAGAACAATCCTGAGTACTTCTTTGAAGAGGGTAAAATTTTCATAATTGGCCGTCAGGTCACTACTAACCTAAATTCTTTCATTGACCTACTAGGTCTTGATAAGGCCGGTAATACTGTAGTTATAGAATTAAAGAGAGGGAAAACTCCTCGTGAAACGATTGCTCAGTTATTAGAGTATGCATCGTTCATTGAAAATAATGAAGGTACAAAGGCAATAGCATGCCCGAAATTTGTAGATTCTATGGTCTTCTAATATTCGTGAACTACAATGAGCATAATCCACCGCATTTCCATGTGAGATACCAGGATCAAGAAATCACTGTTGAAATCCAAACAGGAACTGTACAGGGGAAGATGTCTCAGCGTGCACTGAAAATGATCTTTGAATGGTATGAGCAGCATATCGAAGAATTACACCTGGATTGGAACCTGGCTCAGGAAAGAAAACCGCTTAAAAGAATAGACCCATTACCTTAAGAAGGGATAACTATGTTTTTGCATGTCATAGAAGCAACCTACTTAGAGGATTACAGATTAAGGCTCAAGTTTAACGATGGCAAAGTCAAGGATGTTGATTTGAAAGATGAGCTATACGGCGAGGTATTTGAGCCGTTAAGAGATATTGAGGTATTTAAGAAGGTAAGGGTAAATAAAGAAACCAATACGATAGAGTGGGAGAATGGTGCTGATTTTGCCCCTGAATTTTTATACGAAATTGGCCAGGAGATAAAGGAGGTCAAAGCAGCATAGAGTAAGGGAACTCCCAACAAATGATTTACCCATTGAAGAGTAGCGCCTTTCTCCCTTGCCCTCTTGAGGGTACCTATAGCTTCCTCGCCCGTGAGGGCACATCTTTTCTCCCTCGCCCCTGAAGGGGCTGGGGTAGGGGCCTTTGTAGTTAGTAGCTTACAGTTAACACTATTGCCCTTGAGGTAGGGAGTCCCTCTGGGGCTCTCTGTGTGGCAGGTGAGGGATAAGAATAGTTGCCTTATCAGCCCCCCTCACCCCAACCCTCTCCCCCTCAAAGGGGAGCGAGGGAGTGAATGGGCGGCTTTAACTGGCCGCGTATTTAATGCGCAGTGTACTAAGTACCCCTCCGGGTAACTCCTTATGGGATCAAATTCCCCTCTTGAAATGCCCGGTGGTTGTTGCAGGTAAGATCCTCTTGATTGCCTGCCTATCCCCCTCCCTGTCCTGCTGGTTATGTCCCTGCTCCCCGGCCAGGATTCCGGCCATATAATCCAGGATCATTCTTTTTTCCCTCCCTGTCAGATGATAAAACGGGAAGCTGCGCATATCCAGAACAAACCAGGATATCCGGCCCTTCAACTGGCGCACTGCTTCGGGAGTGAAAAGAACGGCATTGTTGAAAACCTGCGTATATGCTCCCGGACGTTTATAAACGTAAAAGGGCATATTCCGCTCATCATACCAGACCGCATACTGGCGGCATGAGGTGAGGCAGCGCTCATCGCATGCCTTTTTGCGGCAGTGTGCCGTGTCCCGGAGCAGACACTGGCGGCTCGTCATCAGGGTAAGAGGCCCAAGGACGGTGATCCAGGTCTCGATGTCAATACCTGCACTGGCCTCGGTGATCTGTCTGGCGTTCAATTCCGGAGAAAGGAATACACCTTCAGCTCCGCCCTTCTCCTGCAATGCCCTGGCAGCATAGGGGTTAGCACAGTTAAGGGCAGGACCGGCGATCCAGCCGATCCCTTTTTCGGCAGCAGAAAGACCCAGACCGCCGTTGTTGGCCACGATTCTGGAACAGATGGCTGCATCCAGGCTTTCGGCCATCGTGCGATACTCCTTTTCAAAAAGGATGGCCGGGAAGAAGGGAAGTATGTTACGGTTTCCGGCCATGAAGAGGGCCGCCTGGTGAAACTCCTCAGCGGTGTTGATTTCCAGGAGCACCGCCGAAGTCAGGCTTGAGAAAGAGACCGCCTCTTCCGAGTCTGAAACCAGGATGGCCAGGCCGCTCTTCACCGGCTGTGCCGCAGGCAGCGGGGGAGGTTTTACCTCTCCGCCCTGAACCTCTACCGATTCCAGTTGGCTGACAGCCTTTCGCCTTATGGCATTCAGCTCACTGACCGGCAGAAAGAGGCTGCCGATCAAACCCGAGCAGTCTACCTTCTTCAAGTCAAACGGCGTATTCCCCAGCCTCCCGAAAGTTACGAAGAATGTTTCCTGAGTCAGCGGGTTTTTCGTGGCCTTGTGCAACACCAGCCTGCTTTCGACCCAAACGGTTTTCTGCCCGTCGCTGAAGCTGGCCCTCAATCTCTGGCCTTCTTTTCCTTCAACCCTGACCTGCACGGGAAGCCGTCTGTCCTTCAGGTGCTTCAATTCTGCCTGGATGCGGGCCATCTCATCACTGTCTCTCAGGATGCAGACCAGATACCCCCGGAGGATCCTGTCCCGCACAAAGTGCTCTAGGCAGATACGGAAGACTCCGGATGCCTGCTTCTCCCCGACCACGGCCGTGCAGATAAAACGGTTATCGGGGGTATAAATATTGATCCTGGTTCCTTCCGGCAAAACAGCGTCTTTGGTCAGTTCAAGAAGGTGCCGGTCGGCCAGGTATTTTTTTACCTCTCCGGCCAGGGGCAGGGACTGATCCAGGGGCGAAGTGGCAAACATCTGCCGGGAAATCCTGTTTTCCAGATAACCGGCGCTGAATCCGCGGTTGAAAACCTTATGCAGCCGGGGATCGTCCGGATTGGGGGGGAGCCCGGCAGAGATTCTGTCCAGTTGTTCCCGGAAGGCCCGGACAACCTGATAGACATAGAAAAAGTTCTTGAGCCGTCCCTCGATCTTGAAAGAGCTGACTCCAGCTTCCAGCAGGGAGGCGACCTCTTTGAAGGCGCTGTTGTCCTTGAGACTGAGGCGGCAGGCCCCGCTCTTTCCCGGCTGGAGGTAATAGACTTTGCGGCAGGGCTGGGCACACAGGCCACGGTTGGCGGACTGGCCGCCGATAAAAGAGCTCATCAGGCACTGACCGGAAAAAGAGATGCAGTAAGCTCCGTGAACAAAGACCTCGGTTTTGATTCCCAGCCGGCTGGCAACTGCGGTCAGCTCTTGTGTTTCGGTCAGGGACATCTCCCGGCAAAGGTTGACCTGCCGGACCCCGAATTTTTTAAGGAATTCCAGTTGCCTGCTGTTATGGCTGGTTGCCTGGGTAGAGGCGTGGACTTCTGCTTCCGGATAGAGTTTCTGGAGAAGGTACAATGCACCGTAGTCCTGAACAATCAGGGCATCCACTCCGGCTTTTCGACAAACCCCGATCAGGGCCAGAAATTCATCGATCTCACCGGGAGTAATCAGGGTATTGACGGTAACATAGATTTTTACTCCACAAGAGTGAGCCAGATGCACCAGAGCAGGTAAAGACTTTTCGGTAATATTGGCCGCCTTTATCCGGGCGTTAAACTTTGGCAGTCCCAGATAGACAGCGTCTGCTCCGGCAGAAATGGCGGCCAGGACCGCTTCTTCATTCCCGCCGGGAGCAAGAATTTCAGCTTTTTGGGTAGTCATCACACGTGATTAATCGATATTGAGACTGGATTAAGGGTAAGAAAACTCAGGCCGGTTTTCTCCTGGTATTGATTTTTTCTTTAATCTCAATCTCAATCTCAATGGAATTATTACTCAGGTCATCGCCCTTATTTTGTCTCCGCGGGAGGAGCAGCTTGTTCTCCCTGGGGAGCGGTCTGTCCCTCTGCCGCAGGAGCAGCCTCTTGGCTTGGTGGGGGAGTAACTGCTTCCGGAGGAGTAGACTCTGGTTGTCCACTTGGTTGAGGTGCCGGCTCTTCCTTTTTTTCTTCCGTTACACCTTCTCCAACCGTCATCCGGTCTTTGTTTGCTTTCCAGAATTTTCCTCCAAGTCCCTTTACCTTGAGGATATCCTCGGTTTTCTTGAACGGGCCTTTTTTCTCCCGGTAGGCAATAATCCTTTTGGCCAGATCAGGTCCAATCCTCTTGAGCTTCAGGAGGTCCTGTTCTCCGGCGGTATTGATATTGATAACCTCTGTAGACTCCTGCTGCCCGGCTGCCGGTGGTGCAGGTTGCTCGACTGCCGGCGGTGCAGGCTCCTCGGCTGGCGGAGCTGCCTGCTCAGGTGGTGCTGTGGGCTGCTCCGCTGGAGGTGTCGCCTGCTCCTCAGCCTTTACCGCCCCTTGCTCCTCCGGATTAGCCAGGGTAGTTGAAGGAGCTATAACGGTGAGAGATAAAACAAAGAACAAGATTGCAATAAAACCGACTACGGATACGAGAGTTTTTGACTTTGCCATGAATATTCCTCCTTTTCCTGCAAAGTGATCCTGAAAAAACCGGCCTTGGTATTTTCCTGTATTTACTGACATTTTTTATATTTACGATTCTTAATTAAAATTTTACATTTTTCCGGATAGGATAACATAATCTTTCTTTAAGATTATCTGGTATTTTTTGAGGGACTCCGGCTGTTTTTAGCCGGGGGAATTGTTGAAATAAGCAACTACCATATCCGAAAAATTTGGCAGTTTGCTTATTATTATGTGAGAGAAAAGCTGGTTCTTATCGGTAAGCATCATCATATGTCGGGTGGGAATGATGAATTGATGTCATGACTGACTGATAGAGTATGATCCTGCCCATAATACATGGAGGTACCATTTATCTCCCCTTTATAGAATCAATAACAACCATAACCTATCATGAGCCAAAGCGGATAATATATGCAGCCCATAAGTTTATTGCTAAGAAAGAATAAAGTCAACAAAAAAATAATAGATGAAATTCTTTTGCCTGTTTATGCTATCAATTGCACAATCCGGAATGTAAAACTACCCTTGGTTATTTATTGACAATAATTTCTAAATATTTTAATATCAATTACATTTGCTGCCGGGTGCAGCAGAAGTCATCGAGTCCTTGATCGCTTACTACAGCAGTCAGGATGCCACGTTACGGACCTGGAGAGAGAATAATGGCAAAGGTATGTCATACTCTTGGCTTCCTTATGCACCAACCCCCTGACATCTTCAGTTTACTTGTTGAGAACCAGATGGGAAGGCTTGTGCAGATCATCAATAGCTATCAGATGCCATTAAAGTATCTGGACAGCTACCGGGATTCCCTGAAAATTCATGTCGGTTTCTCCGGCATCCTTCTTGAGCAGCTTCTCAGCAGGGAGGTTATCGATGCCTGCCGAAAGGTTATTGATATTCCGTTAATGCTGAATGAATATCGGGAATCGAAAAATGTCGAGATCATCGGCCTTGGATATTCCCATCCTATCTTTCCCCTGATCCCGTCTGTGGATTGGAATTCACAGATAGCGCAGGGCCGGGAGATTATCAGGGAGGTTTTTGGACAGGAACCGAAAGGATTTTGGCCATCAGGCAGAGGATTTTGTCCGCAGATGATCCCTGTGCTCAAAAAATACGGGTATGAATATGTTATTCTGGACCGGTCAATAATAAAACCAGGATCCAGGGAGGTGGTTAAAGGCCGACATGGCAGGGAGCACTATTCCACCATTGGAAACCTGACCTACCAGGGAATTGAAATCGGCGCTGTGCTTATCAGTAAGGGATTTGATCACCTCCAGAACGGCGATTCCCCGCTAGAGCCTTCATCCGCTCATCCATATAGTGAAAATCCGTCCGGGCAGAGGCAGAGAAATCCGCTGGTGGTTGACTGGCTTTTTATTGACGAGCTGACCGGTCGAAGGACGGCTGGCGAGCCTGAAGACTGCGAATTCTGGGAAGGATGCTTTTCCCCCTACCTGGAGCGGATATACAAGGCCGGCTTGGCAGTCAGAGGTGTACTTCTCAGGGAGTTCCTGCATGACATGAAAGTGCGGCACCTGATGACTGTCCGGCAAGGAAGTGGCTTTGCAGCAGGGTCACAGGCTGATGACGGTCATTCGGCCTCCATCGGCAGGTACGCCGCATCTGACCGTGCCAGGGCGATTGAAGATGTCTGGCAGTTGAGCCAGCTCTATCATGAAGTAAAGTCAGCCTTATTGCGAAAGGCAGATCGCAGCCTCTGCCAGGAATATTTATCAGGTCTTTTGGAAAAAGCCGAGAAATGGCTGCTGAAATCTCAAACCGATTGCTATTTCGCGGAAGATGGACCCTGGGCGGCAAGGCTCTATGATAATATCAAGCCGGGTCTCATTCTTCTGAAGGAAATAAAGCGGCAGGTATTATAAGCTCGAATTGTAAACCTGAAGGTAGGAGAAAATCCATTTGTCCTGACTTCTGACTTCTGACTCCTGACTTCTGACTCCTGACTCCTGACTTCTTGTTCTAACCAGGAACTTATCCGGAAAGTAAGAGCAAAATGAGCACCAGCCATACAACGGGCAATGGCCAGAATCCATCTCCAGCAAAGGAACGGGAGATTATCTCTCAGGAGTGGCTGTCTCCGCTTCTGCTCCTTCTGGAGGTTGATCCAGCGCATATATATGCCTGCTGGGAGGTATGGCCTGAGGATCTGACCGCCATTGGTGAGCAGCTTAAGGGCATTTTTCAGCAGACCCGGCTCACCCTCCGGATATTTGCAGGTGACGGGAATGAGCAGCAGCCCGGCTCATATTTTGATGTCCCGGTGGAAGGATGGAAGAATGACTGGTATATCGAGGTTCCTCAATCCGACAGGGCGTATTTTGCCGAATTGGGGTTAATATCTCTTTCATCGAATGACTTTTATGTCATCAAACGGTCAAATGTCGTCAAAACTCCGAAAAACATCCTCTCTCCACCTCAGCAGCACCAGGAACAATGGATGAAAGTTCTCGGCGAGTATGAAACCATAAGCATGGTCAATCCCGATGAGCAGCTTCTGGCCCGACAACTCTTGCCCCAGCAGCCACCCTCATCACAAACCCGGAAATCCATCAGCCGGAAGATGATTGAAGAATATTACAGCAACCTGCCTCAAGATCAGCCCAGGGAAGTTATGGAGCTGCAAGGGGAGAATATACCCTGCTGGCCGGCTTCACCTGCATCTTCACCGGAAAATGCCCTACTCCCCCTTTGGGACGCAGAAGAACCGGCAGGCATGGCCGGGCAGGTCGCCAGCAGCAGCCCTTTCAGCCTCAGCAGTCTGAGCAGCGCATCATTTGGAGCATCCGGTATCTTGAGCAGTTACTTCAGTGCCAGCCTGAGCAGTCCTGCAAGCAGTCCCTTGAGCAGCCCCTTCAGCAGTTATTTGAGCAGCTACCCATCGGCCAGCATGGGTAATTACTCCAGCCTGAACAACCGCCGTTCGGAAGAAACCTCCTCAGAAAGTTCTTCTCCTCGCCAGGTGAAAGGATTTTTCCAGTATGACCTTGATCTTTTGATCTATGGCCGTGCTCAGCCAGGGGCAGCGGTATATATTGGCGAGGATGCCGTTGAAGTCCAGCCGGATGGCAGCTTCTCCTGTCGTCTGAATCTCAGCCAACAGGGGAGGCATTGGATTACCTTACGGGCATGTTTGCCGGAAGGCGGAGAAGTCCATGAATTTATTCCCGTCTGGCTGCAAAAGATCAGGGTGAGTGGAGATTAAATGGAGCCGCGGGCTTATTTTTGTCTGGTTCTTCATGCACACCTCCCTTTTGTCAGGCATCCTGAACAGGACGAGTGTCTGGAGGAGCGGTGGTTTTTTGAGGCCATCAACGAAAGCTATCTCCCCCTGCTTCAGGTGCTTGATAACCTGGTTGAGGAAGAAGTTGATTTTCGGCTTACCGTAAGCTTAAGCCCTACCCTGATAGCCATGCTCAACGATCCTCTGCTTCAGGAACGATACATCCGGTATCTGGACAGGCTGATTGAGCTGGCGGAAAAAGAGGTCCAAAGAAACAGGCTCCATCACAAGCTCCTGTCGCTGTCTTCCCTGTATTATGATAAGTTCTCGGCCAATAAAGTTCTTTTCCAGCAGAAGTATCAGCAAAACCTGATCCGGGCCTTCTCCCGGTTTCAGACCCTGGGAAAACTGGAGATCATTACCTGCCCGGCCACCCATGGCTATCTGCCGCTGTTAAAGATGAATCCCTCCTCGGTACGGGCTCAGATTGCCGTAGCCCTGAAATGCTATCAAAGCTCCTTTGGAAAGCCCGCACGCGGCATATGGCTGTCTGAATGTGGATATTATCCGGGTCTGGACGATGTGCTGCGGTCTTTTGGCCTGCGCTTCTTTTTTGTGGACACCCACGGACTTTCCTTTGCTCACCCCCGGCCCAAATATTTTGTCTACGCTCCAGTTTATTGCCCGTCAGGAGTGGCTGCGTTCGGTCGTGATCAAAAGTCCGCCCGGCAGGTGTGGAGCGCTCAGGAGGGATATCCCGGAGATCCGGACTACCGGGAATTTTACCGTGATATCGGGCATGACCTTGACTATGAATATATCCGGCCTTACCTTCACCAGAATCTGAGGGTGGATACCGGCATCAAGTATTACCGGATTACCGGGGCAACGGATCACAAGGATTTCTATGATCCGCAGAAGGCACTGGTCAAAGCCAGAGAGCATGCCCGGGATTGCTTTTGCAGCCACGAAAGCTGCGGCCTTTCCCTGAGTCAGGGGATGGACCGCCCGCCTCTCTTTGTTGCGCCGTACGATGCGGAGCTGTTTGGCCACTGGTGGTATGAGGGGCCTGACTGGATCAACTTCCTGATTCGGGAAATGGCGGCTGGCAAGGATTCACTCAGGATGATTACCCCGTCGGAATATCTGGAAAAATTCCCCATCAATCAGGTTTCCCAGCCCGCCGCTTCGAGCTGGGGATGGAAGGGATATCACGAGATGTGGCTGAACAGCACCAATAAGTGGATTTATGCTCCCTTATTCAAGGCTGCCCAGTATATGGAATATCTGACCGCACGGTTTTCCGGCAGCAATGGTGTGGTGCGAAGGGCCCTGAATCAGGCCAGCCGTGAGCTTCTGCTGGCGCAGGGGAGTGACTGGGCCTTCATCATCCATAATAAAACCAGCGTCCAGTATGCCACAAAGCGCACCATTGCCCACCTTGAGCGGTTTAACCGAATCTGCCGCCAGGTCGAAGCCGGGGCTATCGACCTTGAGTGGCTTGAATCGATCGAGAAATTGAACAACCTTTTCCCTGACATCGGATTTGAGGTCTATCAGACTGATTAGCCCGCCGACAGATTCCCTCTTCCACTCATTCCCGGCAGCGCTGATCGAGCCAGGATTGAAGCTCCTGATTGCTGGCCGGAGCAAATCCAAGGCAGTTTCGCCATACTTTGGGGCTTTCCATACACAAATAAAGAAAACAGTGAGGAGCCCGCTCCCGGATCCACTGGACCATTTTGGCGTAGATCTCCTGACGGAGAACTTCCAGGTATCTCATCTTTCCGTCAAGACCTTGAACAAACTCCTCATAAATGATCCGGCTGTGGCGAAACTTTTCCTGAATGATCGGTTTGAGCCTTGGCAGGTATCGAAAGCAGCCCAGGCTGATCCAGGCAATCCGGGATGCTGTGATTGTTGAAAAAAGCTGCTCGATGGTTTTCCGATACTCTTCTTCCCAGCCGGGGTAATAAATAATCGGATCAAAGTGAAAGGCCAGGCGGTATCCCCAGTCCTGGCATTTTCGGGCCGCCAGCAGGCGCTCCTCGATGGAGGGTGCTCCAAGCTCTTCCCGCCGGACAATCCCGGCTGAGTTCAGTGACCAGGCCACAATGGTTTTTCCCCGGTGATCCAGGTTGTTCAGGTTATTGATATTGGTGGTTTTGGTCTTGATTTCCAGATAAGCGTTTTTCCGGGCGGCAAAATAAGGAACAATGATGGTGGACAGCCCCGTCAGATGGTCCAGAACCAGGCTGTCGGTGAATTCGCCGGTGCCGATCCGGAAAATATTCGCAGGATAGTGAGAAAAGAGTGCATCCAGCTCCGACAGCATATCGTCCACATTGGCATGCACAACCATGGCCGGATGGTCCAGGTAGGATTGCAGGATGCAGTAGGTGCAGGACAGGGGACAGTTTGATCCGATGTTCAGGATCTTGTACTGGCAGCACAGATAGTGCAGGGTGCCGGGACAGGGTTTATAAAAGTTTCCCTGATGCTGAGTTATGATCAGATCATCCGTAGTCAAAAGATGAAAGAAATCCTGATCGATTTTCCGGTATTCTACCGGAACTGAAGGAGCATTCCGGAGAATGGCATCAAGAAGCAGGGAGGATGATTTAACCTGCGGGCTGATAATGATTCTTTTTGGCAGATATAAAGGCATGATTGATAAGCTTAAGGTTACGACTTGATGATGTTGTTGAATTTTCCATTAGTTACGAGCTGATTTAAAAAGTCGAGCTTCTGCCGGAATTCGGCCAGGTCGGAAAACTTCAGCTCAAATTTATAGCTTCCATGCTCAAAATTATGGGGTGGATACAGCTCAAGCTGCTCCGGCAGCCGGAGCAGCTTTTTCTCCCTGCTAAACTCCTCCTCGATGGCAGTCAGGCGAGGGTATCGCCTGGCACGCCAGAAAAATCGGATGGAATTGGCTTTTTGCCGCTGATCGAGGTCACTGGCCAGAATATCCAGGACAGGTTGGAGAGTGAGGAGACTTTCAAGAGGTGTATGGTCTCGCAGGGCGATCTCCTGCACATATTCCAGAATCTCAAACTGCTGACTGAGAGTGAAGGGCAGCCGGCGAAGGAATCGATACAGGGCAAGCCGTGCAGCAGGGGCAACTTTGACAAGCCGCCACCCAAGCTGAGGATCAGCCTTCCCCACCGCCACATCCTGGGCAATCTCATCCTCCAATTCCGCGAGCTGAACGACCCGCTCAAGCACTTTCCGCTGGGGTAAAAGTCCCAGCCGGGGGAGAAAATCCTGAATGACCATATCCTGCGGAAAAAAGGCCTGAAGCCTTTGGATTATTCTGGCCTGCTCTATGATGTTCGGCTTATGGTGGCTGAGAAAGACCGAGAGGCTGAGCCGGTAAACCTCCTGCGCGCTCATGCCTGATGGAACAACCTGGCAGGGCAGAGCGGACCAGCCGAGCGACTGACAGGCATGAAAGCGCCTGGCTCCATGAACGATGAATACTTCATCATCCCCTCCCCCCTCCTGGACAATAACCGGAGAGAGAAGGCCATAGTGCCTGATGGAGCTTGCCAGCTCTTCCAGGTGGCCGGTAGTTCCTCCCTCATGATGCTGGTTGAAAGGGTAACGAATGACATAAGGCCGATGCTGAGGATTAAATTTTGCCAGCTCGATGAAGCGTGAGGTTAAGGGAAGAATATGGCTATTCACTCTTGGATAATACTCCTCCTGGATAGTACTCCTTTTACTTCGACAATGATCTTATTTCAAAAGCATGAATATAGTTGCGATCGCCCCTGTCTGAGCAACCAACAAGCCAGCAACCCATTTGATTATACTCGATCGAACCTTCTCGATATCCAGTTTGACATTATTTATTTCATGGGTCAGTTTAAGCTCTACTTCCTTTATTTCCTTCCGAACCCCTTCTATCTCCCTGGTCAGGCTCAGGCGGACGCCTTCTATCTCCCTGGTGAGGGTCAGGCGGACCCCTTCTATCTCCTTGGTGAGGGTCAGGCGGACCCCTTCTATCTCCTTGGTGAGCTTAAGCTCTACTTCTTTTATCTCCTTGCGGACCTCTTCTATCTCCTTGGTGAGGGTCAGGCGGACCTCTTCTATCTCCTTGGTCAGTTTAAGCTCGGTTTCCTTCAGATTCTCCTTCGTTACCAATTCCTGTCTGGCCTCATCGATCAAGCTGGTAATATCCTTTACTACGAGCTGGGCTTTTTCCTTTCCCAGGCTCTCCTCAAAGGCCTTATATAATTCCAAGATTTGTATGCTCACAATCAGTCGTCCTCTCCATAGTCTTTCGAGCCCGGGTGTTCATTTTATCCGGAGTTACAGCTCATATTGACTCTTCAGGCTTTATTTCTTCTGACTCCTGCATTCTGACGCCTGGCTCATAATTCCCTAACCTCTTATATTTATTTATTATACCCTGTCTTATCGGGAAATCTCAAGGAAATACTCTGGCTGAGGGCTTATTTCCTGGTGTGATCAAGAAAGTAATCTGAGGTGAGCAAGGTTTCAAGGCAAGCCGTGTCCATCGACGATTCAAAGGCTTTTGAAATGGACAGAAAGAAGGCCGCCTCTTCATCCTTGTGATGCTTCAGGCAGCCGCAGGCGTAAACCTGACATTTCCGTTTCAGTTCCTCTCCGGCAGCTTCCTTTTGTGGCCGGCTCAGGCTTCCTTTGGCCAGAATCTTCAGCAGGGCCTTGATGCGCAGCTTGTCCAGTCCTACGAATTTCCGGGAGAGCTGGTCCTCGTGTCCACCTCTTTTAATGATCAGACGATCTTCCAGATAGCCGATTGGAAATCGGCAGCCTATCCGAAGCCAAAGGTCGTAATCCTCGCAGGCGGGAAATGATTCATCGAAGCAGCCGGTCTGGTCCAGGACTTTTCGGGCTATCATGACTGATGATGGGCTGATGATGCAAAGGGGCAGGAGCTTTTCAAAAATATCGCCGGAGAACTTTTGGTGCTTCAATTTCTGGTTCAGCCAGGCCCCATCTCGCAGCCAGATCTCGTTCGTGTAGCAGATTTGATAGCCCGGGTGCGTGCTCAAGAAAGCGATCTGAGAAGACAGCTTATTTTTCTTCCAGAGGTCGTCGGAATCCAAAAAACAGATGAGCTTTCCTGAAGAGCAGGCAATCCCCGTATTTCTGGCTGCACTGACTCCCCGATTCCGGCAGTGCTGAATGAAGAAGAAATACCTGCGGTATGGCTGAATCTGATGCAGGGTATCATCGGTCGATCCGTCATCCACAAGCAGGAATTCGAAATCCCGGTAATTCTGGTTCAGGACACTTTCGATGGCTTCGGGGAGAAATCGGCCCCGGTTGTAAGTCGTGAGGATCACACTGACTGTGGGCATATTATATTTTCCACTTACTTACCGCAAGCTGCCGGTAATGAACTGTAATTGATAACTGTTCAATAACTGGTTGACTTTTTGGGGTAATTTTATTATGATGACTTCACAATCTTCAATGCGCCTGTAGCTCAGGGGATAGAGCGCAGCGCTCCGGACGCTGAAGCCGAAGGTTCGAGTCCTTCCAGGCGCATAATACCTGCCAATGACAAGGGCAGCAAAAAATTTTGCTACCCCTTATTTCTATCCTCTACTACGCTGTAGTATAGCACGCATGAGGTGGTATTACCAAACTGATTTGATTTTTTGCCGAAAAATAAGTTATACTTATAATATAAATTGGTGTAACATATCATGGGAGCCAACAAGGAATATGCCGGAGCAAACTGAATACTTCAATAAGTATCTTGATGAACGATTCAAACATATTGATGAATCTATAGATACTTTAAAAGGTATGTTTATTGAATTGCGGCAAGAGGTTAAACAGGAAGTTAAGCAAGAGAGCGAAGCCACAAGAAAAGAGCTTGCAGAGGTTAGAGCAGAAGTTAGGGCAGATAACAAGGCTACCCGTCAATGGGTCGTAGGGACTGCAATTACCGTGTTGATTGGCTTTATTGCTGCCGCAGTAACCATATTCTTCGGCTTCTCGCAGCTTCAAACATCCTGGATTCAGACCGTGATCTCCTTCGTTGGAAAGACAATAAAGTAATTTTTCCACGTTATCTTCACTTCAATTCCACCGAACTTGCAGCTAAGAAATTATTTCTGGTTCAACCTTTAAAGATTTTTCGTTTAGAACACGCTGATGAAGGAATCCAGCAGATATTTCACGAATCTTAAGAAAAAGGAAGGAAATATATTTTACGCTTTGATAACAACTTTTTATTAAGAGGAATGATTAACGCGTTAGGAGAAAATAATTTTTTACCTATTAATGATTAGATAAAAATACCTGATTACGGCGCCCACAGGTACCAGAACCGGCAGGATAGATTGCTTAGTGAACCGAGTGAGGAGATAAAGGTGCTTTCGGCAGCGGATGAGCGGGCGTAGATTGTCTTTTTCGGCTGGCTGGGCCTCTGGTAGGCAATCACTCTGGCCTGGGATATCCCTGCCGCTTTTTTGGCCAGCTCAATTCCATCTTCCAGATAGCCGATTTCATCGATCAGTTTCAGGTCCAGGGCCTGCTGGGCCGTATAAACCCTGCCATCGGCAAGCCGCTTGACCTCTGCCTGCGATAAACCGGGTCTGGATTCAGCCACAATGGTGGTAAACCGCTCATGCAGGGTATCGATAATATTTTGCAGCAAGGCCTGGTCTTCGGGTCTCAGGGTGTGAAAAATCGAGTTGAAGTCCTTCATATCCCCGGATTTGACCGTTACCTCCTCCACGCCGATCTTGGCCATTAAGCCCTGGATATCGAATTTCATGGTCAGAACCCCGATGCTTCCGGTGACAGTCGTGGGATGGGCAATGATTTTATCTGCGGCCATAGCGATGTAGTAGCCGCCTGATGCGGCTATATCCATCATGCTGACGATTATGGGAATGCCGGTCTTCTTCTTGAATGCCTGCAATTCATGGTAGATAATGTCGCTGGCAGTGACTGTTCCTCCAGGGCTGTCGATCTTCAGCAGCAGGGCTTTGATCTTCCGGTCTTCCTTCGCTTTTTCCAGCTCTTCCCTGATTCTTGCCACCGGGCTGACGTCGGTGGTCATGCCCAGGGGATTGGTCTGGTCTTCCTCCGAGATTACTCCGGAAACATCCAGAAGGAGGATCTTACTGTCTCCCTTTCCCAAAACCGTCCGTTCCTCAAGGTCGGAGAGGGAGGGTGCAAGGAGCGGGACACTGACAAAGGCACATCCGGCACAACAGCACATCAGGAAAAGGGTGATGATAATCAGGACAGGCTGATGCAAGCATGCTGCTCTTTGCCTCATCGTATTCTCCTGCCGGTACGGTAGTAATTCTGGAGGGAGTTAACTCCCATGCCCCGCTTTTGCAGCGCTTCGATCCCATTGACCATGGCTGCGGCACCGGAGATGGTGGTTATGATCGGTATGTCGTATGCCAGGGCTGCGGCACGGATGGATAGCTCATCCTCCCAGGGTTTGGCACCGCTTGGAGTATTGATGATGAGCTGGATATCCCTGTTCTTGACCAGATCCACGATGTTGGGCCTGCCCTCGTGCACTTTGTAAACCTGCTCAACTTCCACATCGTTTTTCCGCAAAGCCCGGGCTGTTCCGTTGGTAGCCACAATGCCAAATCCCAGATCGACCAGCTTTTTGACGATGAACAGAATGTTCCGTTTGTCTTTATTCTTGACGCTGACGAAAACCTTGCCCCGGAAAGGCACCCTGCTTCCGGCAGCCAGTTCCGCCTTGGCAAAGGCCACGCCGAAGCCGGTATCAATGCCCATGACCTCGCCCGTAGACTTCATTTCAGGGCCAAGAAGCGTATCTACGCCGGGAAACCGGTTGAAGGGAAAGACCGCCTCCTTGACTCCGACATAGTCCAGCTCGACTTCCCGATCAAGCCCCATCTCGGCCAGGCTCTTGCCCAGCATAACCCGGGTAGCCACCTTGGCCAGGGGCACATTGGTCACCTTGCTGACAAAGGGGACCGTACGGGAAGCCCTCGGATTGACCTCCAGGATATACACCTGATCATTTTTAATGGCATACTGGATATTGATCAATCCCCTGATCTTCAGCTCCGATGCCAGGGTCCTGGTGTTTTCCTTGATGACCTCGATGATTTCGTCGGCCAGGGTATAGGGCGGAAGAACGCAGGCGCTGTCGCCGGAATGGATGCCGGCCTCCTCGATATGCTCCATAATGCCGCCGATGTAGGTATTCTGGCCGTCGGAGACTGCATCCACATCCACTTCAATGGCATCTTCAAGGTATTTGTCGATCAGAATGGGGTGTCCCGGTGAAACATCCTGGGCCAGTTGGATAAACTCCGCCAGGGTAGCTTCATTATAGACAATCTTCATGGCCCTTCCTCCCAGAACATAGGAGGGGCGGACCACCACCGGATAGCCGATTCTCCGGGCTACAGCCTGCGCCTCTTCCAGGGAGAATGCGGTGGCATTGTCGGGCTGAATCAGGCCCAGTTTGTTCAGAATCTGCTTGAACTTCTCCCGGTCTTCAGCCAGATCGATGCTTGCGCAACTGGTGCCCAGAATAGGCACTCCCTCTTCCGCCAGAGCTGCTGAAAGGTTCAGGGGGGTCTGGCCGCCAAATTGCAAAACCACGCCGTCAGGCTTTTCCTTGTCGATGATGGATAACACATCCTCGCAGGTCAGGGGCTCAAAGTAGAGCTTGTCCGAGGTGTCGTAATCGGTGCTGACCGTCTCCGGGTTGCAGTTGACCATGATGCTCTCAACCCCCTCCTCCCGCAGGGCAAAGGAGGCGTGCACGCAGCAGTAGTCGAATTCGATCCCCTGGCCGATGCGGTTTGGCCCCCCTCCCAGGATCATGACCTTTTTCTTCTGCGAGATGCGGATTTCGTCCTCCTGCTCATAGGTGGAGTAATAATACGGGGTATAGGCCTCAAACTCGGCAGCGCAGGTATCGACCAGTTTATAAACCGGCTCGATCCCTAAAGCCTTTCGCCAGTGGCGGACCACCCGCTCCTGGGTCTTCAGTATCCTGGCCAGTTGAACATCGGAAAAGCCGTATTCCTTGGCCCTTCGCACCAGGTCCCTGCCGATTCCATCGGGAGATAACGTCCCCTGCTCCTGGAAGGAGCTGATTTCCTGCTGCATCGCTTCCCGCATGATGCAAAGCTCTCCTTCCATTTCGAGAATCTGCTGGATATTGGCCAGAAACCAGGGGTCGATGAAGGTCAACTGGTAGATTTCCTCCATCGATATTCCGGCCAGGAAAGCATGGCGAAGGTAGAATATCCGGGCAGGATTGGGAATGCGCAGCTGCTGGCGGATATTGACCACGTCCTCCTTACCATACCCCGAAGCCCGCAGCTTGAAGTATTCCTCAAGGGAAGCGGGGGATCCGTCACAGCTTTGCCCGCACTCCTCCCTTCCATCCAGTCCCAGGCCAAAGCGACCGGTCTCCAGGGAGCGCAGCCCCTTTTGCAGGGCCTCTTTAAAAGTCCTGCCAATGGCCATGGCTTCACCCACGGACTTCATGGATACACCCAGGACAGCTTTGGTTTCCGGAAACTTTTCAAAGGTAAAGCGGGGGATTTTGACCACGCAGTAGTCGATGGTCGGCTCGAAACAGGCCGGAGTCTGGCGGGTGATATCGTTGGGAATTTCATCGAGCGTATAGCCGACAGCCAGTTTTGCGGCAATCTTGGCAATGGGAAAGCCCGTTGCCTTGGAGGCCAGGGCAGAGCTCCGGGAGACTCTGGGGTTCATTTCGATGATGACCATTCTCCCGTCCTGCGGATTGATGGCAAACTGGACATTCGATCCGCCGGTCTCTACCCCGATCTTGCGGATTACCCGGATGGCGGCATCCCGCATCCTCTGGTATTCCTTGTCGGTCAGGGTCTGGGCCGGGGCCACGGTGATGCTGTCTCCGGTATGGACCCCCATAGGGTCCAGGTTTTCGATGGAGCAGATAATGACCACATTATCCTTGCGGTCCCGCATGACCTCAAGCTCATACTCTTT
Organism: bacterium; assembly: GCA_040755755.1. Classification (NCBI taxonomy): domain Bacteria; species bacterium. The sequence continues at coordinate 31,699 of JBFLZW010000069.1, forward strand.
CCAGCCGATGACCGATTCTTCGATCAGAACTTCCCTGGTCATGCTCAGATCGAGCCCGCGCGCTACCTGGCTCTCGAACTCCTCCCGGTTGTAGACGATCCCGCCGCCGGTTCCGCCCAGGGTAAAGCTTGGCCGGATGATGACCGGAAAGGGCATATCCTGGATGATCTTTCGGGCTTCCTCCATGCTGTGGGCCATTTTGCTGAGGGGAAGGTCCAGCCCGATCTCGATCATGGCCTGCTTGAACTGCTCACGCTCCTCAGCCCGCTTGATGGCCTCATAGTTGGCCCCGATCATCTGAACCTGATAGCGGTCGAGAATACCCATCTCACAGGCCTTGACAGCCACATTCAGGGAGGTCTGCCCCCCCAGCGTGGGCAGAAGGGCATCGGGGCGCTCTGTGGCGAAAATCTTTTCCAGAATTTCAGGAGTAATCGGCTCGACATACGTCCGATCGACGATTTCCGGATCGGTCATAATAGTCGCCGGATTGCTGTTGAGCAGAACAACCTCATATCCCTCCTCTTTCAAAGCCTTGCAGGCCTGAGTGCCGGAGTAGTCAAACTCACAGGCCTGGCCAATGACAATCGGCCCGGAGCCGATGATCATGATCTTGCGAATATCTGTTCTTTTTGGCATTTCGTTGTTTTTCCTGCGATAGTGTTGCTTTTGGTTTGTTTCATGCCGCCTTATTCTGCCGGGCGTGAACCATCTGGTAAAATCGATGAAAGAGGTAATGGGAATCATGGGGGCCGGGAGAGGCTTCTGGATGGTATTGAACGGAAAAGACCGGCCATCTGTTATGCTGCATTCCTTCGAGGGTTTGATCGTTGAGATTGATATGCGTGATAGTGACATCCTGAGATGGCAAAGAGTCGATATCCACGCAAAATCCGTGATTTTGTGAGGTTATCTCGACTTTTCCCGTGGTCAGATCCTTTACCGGATGGTTGCAGCCCCGGTGCCCGAACTTCAGTTTAAAAGTCTTGCCTCCCAGAGCCAGGCCCAGAATCTGATGCCCCAGGCAGATACCGAAAATCGGCACTCTGCCAAGGAGCCCTTTTACTGTCTCGATAACATACGAAACGGCAGCCGGATCTCCGGGGCCATTGGAAAGAAACACTCCTTGGGGCTTAAGGGACAGGATATCTTCTGCTGAAAAGCGCGCCGGAACCACCTGAACATCAAAACCAGCGCCAGTCAACTGGCGCAGGATGTTTTCCTTGATCCCGCAATCCACAGCCACCACTTGATAGCGGGGCAGGGCCAGGGGCGGACAGTCACAGTCCGCTTCGGTATTCCCCAGCTCGTTATTCTCCAGGCGATCAGGAAGGTATTCATGCCAATCCAGCTCATGCTCATCCTGCTTCCCTTCCCGATACGCATAGACTTCCCGGCAGGTCACCTCCTGCACCAGATCCTGTCCAGCCATGCCGGGCGCAGCCTGTACCCTGGCCAGTAAGTCGGGAATGCTCTCGGTTTCGGTAGAGATAATGGCCTTCATGGCCCCCATCACCCGGATATGCCGGGTGATAGCCCGCGTATCCACGCCCTCGATGCCGATGATGTGATGCTCGTTCAGGTAGGAGGAAAGGGAGCTTTTTGAGCGCCAGTTGTTGGGGATCGGGCTGTTTTCCTTGACAATGAATCCGGAGACCTGGGGTTTTTCCGATTCCTGGTCACGATGATTGATCCCGTAGTTGCCAATCAGGGGATAGGTCATAACGACAATCTGTCCCCTATAGGACGGGTCAGTCAGTATCTCCTGATAGCCTGCCATCCCGGTGTTGAAAACAATTTCACCCACCTGCTCTCCGGCGCAGCCAAAGGATCTCCCCTGATATACGGTGCCATCCTCCAGCACAATTATTCCTTTTTTTGCTATAGCCATGTGATGTTACACCCTGCAACTCTTATAAGGTTAAGGAATTGAGAATCCGTATTTTTGATGGTAGCCAAAATTACAGAATTTTATCACTCATCGAGGGGGTAGTCAATGGGAAGCTGAGTAGTTACAGTAAAAGTTTACCTTGGGCTCTACTACCACAGCAGATTGATTGTTCCGCCGACGGTCAGGGCTACCGCCACCATGATGAGCGTGGCTTTGGCCATATCTTTAAAGCCCAGTTCCTTGACCAGGACAAAGAAGGTGGCCACACAGGGGAAATAGACCGCCAGCACGGTCGAGGCGATAACGAGCTGTTTGATGGTAAGATGCAGCGGCTGAAGCATCCCGACAGCTACGTCCTTGCGCAGGAATCCGATCATCATTGCCGGGATCACCTCTTTGGGAAGTCCCCAGACCCGCATGGCTACCGGTGCGGCCAGGAAACTGATAAACTTCATAACGCCGATGCCGTTCAGGATATTGATAACCAGAATGCCAAGCAGTACCAGAGGCACGGCTTCATTCAGGAATTCCATGATCCGCATTCTCAGTTTCTTCAGCAGAGACCCAAGATGCGGGACATGGTAAGAGGGTATCTCCATGAATATTTCGGGGCTTTCACCTTTCAGTGTCCGGTCCAGGATGAGACCGATCGAGATGCCGATACCCATGAGAATCCCGTAAACCAGAAAGATATAGCCAAGCCCGTACTTTCCGACCAGGCCGATGATCATGGCACTCTGGGCCATGCAGGGGACCGAGGTACATATCAGGGTGGAGGCGATGAACTTTTCCCTTCTGGTCTCCAGCACGCGGGTCGAAAGGGCACCCGGAACGTTGCATCCAAGGCCAAGGACAATCGAGATGATGGCAAAGCCATGCAATCCTATCCGGTGCATGACGTTGTCCGCCAGGACCGCCAGGCGGGGAAGATACCCGACATCCTCGAGGATACTGAGGACCAGATAGAAGGCAAAAATATACGGCAGTACCATGCCGAAGGGCACATACAGCCCGCTCGTCAGAAGCCCCATGGATTCAATGAAATTGGCTGAATTTCCGATCAGGATATTGTACATCAGACCTGACGGAAAGGGGATTTTTACCAGCCTGATGATCCAGGGGCCATAAAAGCCATAGAAGAAGGGATCCATGACGGAGTGAATCAGGGATTCTCCCAAAAACCTGATCAGGGCAAAACAAAGGAGCAATACGAGAAGGGCGAGAGGGATTCCGGTGTACGGCATAAGACTGGCATCTTCGAGTTTCTCCAGGAAGGTGTGATGCCGATGGGTTATTACCTGGGCATCTCTGGTGATTTTTCCAATATCCGCCCATCGCTCTTCATCGGTATGCTGATGAATTTTCGGAGCTCTGGCCTGCCTGATATTGGCCACCAGCTCCTTGATCCCCTCTCCGGCCACGGCCACGGTCGGAATAATCGGAATCTGCAAAAACTCCCTGAGCTTTTCAAGGTCAAGGTTAATCCCTTTGTGCTTGACATCATCCCACATGTTCAGGGCCAGAACCATGGGGATTCCCAGCTCCAGGAGCTGCATGGTCAGGTAAAGACTTCGCTCAAGGTTTGTGGCATCCACGACATTGATAATAACGTCGCCCTCGGCCACCATCTTCACTGCCACTTCATCAGCCTTGGACAGCGGCTCAAGACGGTAGATGCCGGGAACGTCGATGAGCTCTGCCTCGAGTCCATCAACCCGGATTTGCCCTTTGGTGAACCCTACTGTTGTGCCGGGATAATTGGATGATATCACATGGGCACCCGTAAGGCGGGAAAAAATAACGCTTTTTCCCACATTCGGATTGCCCATAAGAAGAATTTTCATTGAGCGTTTCCAGGAATGCTTTCAGGTTGCTCAGGCGAAGGATCTTCAGTGAGCACCTCCAGAAATACTTTTTGAGCCATGCCCAGCCCGATGGCCACCCGCGTATTATCCACTTCAACCACCACCGGGCTGCTTAAAATCGACTTGCTGATTTTTTTAATTTTTTTTCCAATTCGGAAGTTGAGCGAATTCATTTTGGCCCGAAATTGGACTCCTTCGCCTAACTGCTTGATAATTCCGGTTGTGTTCACTTTCATTTCCGCCAGCGAAATCATGGTAGAGAACCCTTTCCAAGCCAACATCCTGTATGTTGTTGACCAAAGATGATTCAATTCATCACTGCCCGAAGATATTCGATCGAAGCTTAACGGTTGTATTATAATGGTCAAGAACTATTTTGGCAAGGGGAAATTCTCTTCTTGACAATCCTGGCGGGACTCCTTTAAAATTGCCTCCATGCCTCCGCAGGTAAAGATTTACTCGATCTCCCAAATTACTTCTCTCATCCGTGATAATCTGGAAACAGAGTTTCAGAATGTCTGGATCGAGGGAGAAATCTCCAATCTGAAGGCACCTTTCTCCGGTCACATCTACTTCATTTTAAAGGATGCAACCAGCCAGATACGGGCTGTAGCCTTCCGCTATCAAAGCCGCTCCTTCGCCGTCCGGCCTCAGGATGGAATGAAGGTTCTGGTACGGGGACGGATTACCGTTTACGAAGCCAGGGGTGAATATCAGATTGTGGTGGAACAGATGGAGGTCCGGGGAGCCGGAGCGCTCCAGGCCGCCTTTGAGCAGTTGAAAGCCAGGCTCCAGGCGGAAGGGTTGTTTGCCGCAGAGGCCAAAAAGCCCATTCCTTTGTATCCGCAGACTATCGGCCTGGTAACATCCCCGACCGGAGCAGCCATCCGGGATATCCTCCAGGTCATACACCGCCGGTTTGCCACGGTATCGATCATCATCAACCCGGTGCGGGTCCAGGGTGAAGAGGCTGCCGGTGAGATCGCCAGGGCTATCCGGGAATTTAACCAATGGCCGGATATCGATGTCCTCATCGTCGGCCGCGGCGGCGGATCGCTTGAAGACCTGTGGGCGTTCAATGAGGAAATCGTGGCCAGGGCCATCTATGAATCCCGCATTCCAATTATTTCCGCCGTAGGGCATGAAATCGATTTTACCATTGCCGATTTTGTCGCAGACCTGCGGGCACCTACCCCTTCGGCAGCGGCGGAACTGGTTGTCAGGAACAAACAGGACCTTGTCGAAAAGATCGTGGTCAGGCAGCAGAAAATGTACCGGCTCATGCGGCACAAGCTTGACCTTCTCTCCGCGCGTGTTCAGCGATGCAGCCAAAACTGGGCATCCCCGCGCTCGGTGGACCGGTTTTTCCAGCACTACCATCAGACCATCGACACTCTGGAGCTTCGTCTGCGGCAATCCCTCCTGCACAAGCTTTCCCTGACCAGGGGACAGACGCAGCACACTATCGATACCTTCTACCGGCTTGCACCTTGTGCCCGCATTCATTCCTGGCAGGAGAGGGTAAGGAGCCTGCGGGAGCGGATCTGTCGGCAGGAGCAGGAATATATGAAAAGTCAGGCCGTGCGGCTGGCAGGCATCATGGGCAAGCTCGACTCTTTAAGCCCGCTGGCTGTATTGAGAAGAGGCTACAGCATCTGCCGGAAAATACCGGATCTGGAAATCATCACCGATTCCGCAAGCCTTGGTCCCAGAGATTTGATCAGTGTCAACTTGTTTCGCGGAAAAGTTACCTGTGAGGTGAAAGAGCATGGCTAAATTTAAATTCGAAGAAGCCCTGGAGCGGCTGGAGGAGATTGTCCGCCAGTTGGAGGAGGGCTCGTTGGGGCTGGACGAATCCCTGAAGATCTTTGACGAGGGCATCCGGCTCACGCAAGCTTGCACCAAAAAGCTTGAGGAGTCTGAAAGAAAGATCCAGATACTCCTGCAGAACGGTCAGGGCGAAAAATCCCTTCAGCCCTTTATGATCGACGGAGAGGATTCCGCCCTGCTGGCTGAGGTGGCCAAAGAGACTGATTCAAAAAACGAAGAGAGCCTGGAATGATCCTTCTGACCGGGACAGGATTCAAGGCCGCTGCTGGCATCGACTCCATAGGGCTGAACAAGCTGAATCGCCTGCGCTACATTGAGCGGTGTCAAGCCTCCTGAGAGAATGATCCGGCCATGACGCTTGGCCAAAAGGGCCAACTGCCAGTCAAAGGTCTGGCCGGTGCCCCCCATCCGGTCCTGAACGAAGGTATCGAGAAGATACGCGGGGAGCGAATACCCGGCCAGGGGCGCAAGATCAGCTTCCTGCCGGATCCGGAAGGCCTTGATTGCCCTGCCCGGAAACTGGCGGCAGTAGTCCTGATCCTCATGGCCATGAAACTGAAGGTAATCCAGCAGGCAAAAGTCCTGGATTTCGCGTACCTTCCGGATATCTTCATCCACAAAAACCCCTACCCGGCTCACCCAGGGAGGAAGAAGCTCGATGATGGCCCGTGCCGCTTCGGGCGTGACTTTCCGCGGGCTTTCAGCAAAGATGAACCCAAGAGCATCGGCACCAAGCTCTGCGGCCTTGAGTGCATCTTCCGCCCTGGTAAGGCCGCAGATTTTCACCCGAACGCGGGGGGTATTAACTTCCGGCTGGTTGGTCATATTTCCCCTGTAAAATGAAAAACAAAGGACACCCCACAGACACTGAGGCACAGAGAAAAACACTTGGTGGCACTGTATTTGCTGACCACTGGCCACTGATCACTGATCACCCTCTCCCCACCAGTTTCCGGAATGCCTGGCCGATATCATCATGAGCCATAAAAGCCTCACCGATCAGGACCGCATCCACGCCAAGGCTTTCTAGAAAATGAAGCTGGCTGGCCTCGTGGATGCCGCTTTCACTCACGATGACCCGGTCATGAGGGATCAGGGGGGCGAGGCTTGCCGTGACAGATAAATCCACCTGGAATGTCTTGAGGTTTCGGTTGTTGATGCCGATGATCGCAGCGCCGATTGCAAGGGCCGTATCCAGCTCGTCCCGGTCATGGACCTCCAGCAGCACCTGAAGGCCGATAGAGCGAGCCAGGGAATAAAGGCCGCCAAGCCGCTCCGGTGAGAGCGCAGCCGCTATCAGCAAAACCGCATCCGCCCCGGCTGCCCTGGCCTCATAGATCTGATACTCATCAATGATAAAGTCTTTGCGCAAAAGGGGAAGAGAGACAATCTCCCGCACCTTTCGCAGATAGTCCAGATCTCCCTGGAAGAACTTTTGATCCGTCAGGACGGATATGGCCGAAGCTCCCTCCTGTTCATACACCTGAGCGATCTGGATCGGGTCGAAACTTTTGCGGATAATTCCCCGCGAAGGGGAGGCTTTTTTGATCTCTGCGATGATGGATATCCCATCGGGCTGCTTGAGGGCCTGATAGAAATTTCGGGCCGGTGGCAGGCTTTTGGTTCTCTCCTCTAATTCCCGGAAAGGGAGTGAGAGTTTCTTCCGGGCTACTTCGATTCTTTTATGGATCAGAATTTCATCGAGTATAGGCGTCATGGCTTAACTTGATCGTATACGTTGCTTTTAATAGGGCAATAATTCCTTTAACTTCTTTACGTATTCTTTATCTCTAATTTCTTCATCATCTATTCCGATACTGAAATAATGCTCGGCGAATCTTTGTGCAACCTTCTCTCTAACAAGGAGAAACAAGTTGTATGGCTTTTGACTTTAAAACTCTTTCCACTTCTTGTGGGTTACTGCCATCTAATTGCACAACTATATCAAAATCGATTATCATCGGCTCATCAAATTCTTTACCATCGGGAGGCAGAAACATGAATTTAGAAATTTTATTCTGAACAAGGCTATCAATGTGTGATTTTTTTAAATTACCAAATGCCCTGGATATTTTATATATTGCCATGAAGACCATTTTTTTTCTTGCTCGTGAAAGAGCAGTTAATATATCTTTATCAAATAGTTTTCGTAAAATGTTAATAGTGAATAATGGGATAATTGATATATTTTGCTTTCTGGGCAACTTGGGTTCCACAAAAACTAAATCACAGTTTTTAGTAATGATCATCCAATAATCGGGATCGCCATCTCTATTTGGCTCTTTTAACCCCACGCCAACAGCCCTGATTATGTCCCCCTGAAAAAGGGCGTTTTTGTCTATGGCATTAGAATAAAAGGAAGAAATATTTGAAGGTATTAACATAAATCATATTTCATCAAATAATAAAATTCTTTTTTCTTGAGGCATAAAAACTTTTAACATTACTCATATAAGTCGAAATTATTTCCATTTCCTCTCTTATTTCATCCTCATCAATTAATTTTTCAAGTGGAGAAGCTTGTAAATCAAGGACAGCCTTTATATCCTGTTCAATTCTATGGGAAAAGCTGGTATCGAGGCTAGTATCACTAGTAGTATCGAGACTAAGCTGTGTATGTAAAATCCCGCTGGTGAGGTCTCCATCAATAACCCCGAAATCATCTTCCGATATAGAACATCCTTCCTGTAGTGATATATTATGTAATCTACCATGAGGTTTTGTAAAAGCCGTGTTAGCACTCATTGTCATTAAGCATACTGCACCGGCAAATATCTTTTTAAACTTTGAGGGTATATTTGAGGGGAATTGGAGTCATTCTCTTGATCAAACCCAAATAAATTAATTTTTCTAATCGCCACTCTATTAAAAGAACTTATGCCAGCCTGTTTAAACAAAGGGAAAAAATCGTTCTTAACCTCATTGAACATACGATTGAAATTCGAGTATGCAACACCTAAGATCGTCACAGTAAATGAATCATTTGTAAACGCTATTACAATACTATTATCCTTTTTCCTAAACTCAAATCCCCTTGCTGTATTTTGGGGTTGTTGAAGCAAAGAAGTCTTATTATCTGGTTTAAGTTCAAATTTTACCTTACTATGAAATATGGCTTTAATATTTGGGTATTTATTTTCAAGAGCTTTTTTCCAAAGCTCTTTATTGTTAGTAACAGAATTATTTTCCGGATACTGAAACTGAAAGATAACTGATTTCAAAAAGTTAGTCTTATACTGAAATTCAGGCTCTTTCTTAACTTTTGGAAAATTAAACATTATTTTCCTCTTTACTTATCAATATAGCTCCTCTAATCAGAATGGCACTTACATAAGAATTAGTAATTCTCCCGCAGAGACGCTGAGACGCAGAGGATATCATTGAAAAGTAAAAGTAAAATAAGTTCCTCCTTGTGCCTTTTTACTTTTTGCTTGCTTCCAGGCCGTTGACACATCGATATATCCCGACTTTCATCAGGACCTTGCCGGATTGGTTGTTCTCTGCGTCTCTGCGTCTCTGCGGGAGATCTTTTTTCCCTGTGTGCTTTGTGTCCTCTCTATATTATAAGCTTGGCTTATGTAAGTGCCATTCCCTCTAATCACGCCACTTTCACTCTGAATTTTACCATAATTGAAACCATAATTAAATCACCAAAGATTTCCATTTTACTTATGTGGTGTTTCGGCCACGGCGCAGGATGAAACCTTGCGCTACTGATAACCGATAACTTAACTTTTAACTTCCTGAACACATTTGCGAAGCATCTCCAGCTTGTCCAACGCTGCGCCGCTGTCGATGGACCGGGCAGCCAGGCTGATGCCATCGGCCAGATTTTCGGCTTTTCCGTAAACATACAGGGCAGCCCCGGCATTGAGGAGGACGATATCTCTGGCCGGACCCTGCACGCCCTTGAGAACATCCATCACGATTCTGGCGTTTTCTTCGGCTGTTCCACCGGCCAGGTCTTCCTTTTTGGCCAGGGGGAGCCCGAAATCCTGCGGATCGATTTCATAGTCGATAACCGAGCCGTTCTTTAACTCGCAAACCCTTGTCCGGCCAGTGGTGGTAATCTCGTCCAGGCCGTCCAGGCCGTGAACAACCATTGCCTTGGTGCTTCCCAGGTTCTTCAGGACGTGGGCCAGGGGACTGAGCAAAGCCTGGTCGTAGACTCCCAGCAACTGGCACTCGGCCCCTGCCGGATTGGTCATCGGGCCAAGGACATTGAACACGGTCCGGATGCCGATCTCTTTTCTGGGGCCGATGGCATACTTCATGGATTTATGCCAGAGCGGAGCAAAGAAAAAGCCTATTCCTGCCTCCCGGAGGCATTTTTCCACCACCGGGGGCTCGGCCATAATTTCAATTCCGAGGGCTAACAGGCAGTCTGCGCTTCCGCACTTGCTTGAAACCGACCGGTTTCCGTGCTTGGCCACGACAGCGCCTGCACCGGCAGCCACAAAAGCCGTTGCCGTCGAGATATTGAAGGTATGAGCACCATCCCCGCCCGTTCCGCAGGTATCCAGGACCGGGGTATCGAGATTCACCCGCTCGGCCTTCTCCCGCATAACCTGAGTGAACCCGGTGATTTCTTCGATGGTTTCTCCTTTCATCCGCAGGGCGGTAATGAAACTGGCGATCTGAGCATCGGTAGCCGCCCCCTCCATAACTTCTCTCATGACATCCACCGCTTCCTGACGGGACAGGTCCTTGCCTGCTATAATCTGAGCGATAGCCTCCTTGATCATGGCCATTCTTCCTCCTTAATCTATAATCTATGTTTCAAATTCCAGAAAATTTTTCAGCAGCAGTTTTCCTTCCTTGGTCAAAATGGACTCCGGATGGAACTGAACTCCTTCAATGGGGTATTCTTTATGCCGGATACCCATGATTTCGCCCTCTTTGGTCCGGGCGGTAATCTCAAGACATGCCGGGAGGGTCTCGGCTCTGACGATCAGGGAATGGTAGCGGGTGGCGATGAAAGGGTTGCTCAGGCCGCGGAATAATTTTTGCCCGTCATGATAGATCATCGAGGTTTTGCCATGCATCAGCCGATCGGCCCTTACCACTTCACCGCCAAAGCAGTGGCCGATACACTGATGCCCCAGGCAGACGCCGAGAGTCGGGATGGAGGCACCGAAGGCCATGATGACCTCATTGGAGATTCCGGCTTCCAGCGGGGTGCAGGGGCCGGGTGAGATAACGATCCTGTCCGGAGAAAGCTTTGGAATCTGCTCCGCCGTAAGGTCATCATTGCGGTAGACGAGAACCTCTGCCCCTAATTCTCCAAGATACTGGACGATATTATAGGTAAAAGAATCGTAATTATCGATCATGAGAACCTTCGGACTAATCACTTTCCACCTTTCTGATGGCCTCGATCAGGGCCATTGCTTTGTTTAATGTTTCCTGGTACTCAAGCCGGGGATCGGAATCGGCTACGATCCCCGCACCAGCCTGGATATAGGCGGTCTTTCCTTTGATGACAATCGTTCGAATGGTAATGCAGGTGTCCATATTTCCGGAAAACCCGAAATAGCCGACGGCCCCGGCATACGGGCCGCGCCTGACCGGCTCCAGTTCCTCGATAATCTGCATGGCCCGAACCTTGGGAGCCCCGGACACCGTCCCGGCAGGAAAGCAGGCCGAAAGCGCATCAAAGCAATCCTTGTCATCCTGGAGTATGCCCTTGACATTCGAGACAATGTGCATCACGTGGGAATATTTTTCAATGACCATCAGTTCGGTCACCTGTACCGTGCCGGGCCTGCAAACCCTGCCGACATCGTTTCTTCCCAGATCGACCAGCATGATATGCTCGGCCCGCTCCTTGGGATCCGCCAGAAGGTCTTCGGCCAGAAACCTGTCCTCTTCCTCGGTGGCTCCGCGCTTTCGCGTACCGGCGATGGGCCGCTCCTCGATCACCCCGTCCACCACCCGGACCAGAAGCTCAGGCGACGCCCCGACGATACTGGTATCGTCGTAGTGCAGATAATACATATAGGGGGAAGGGTTAACCAGCCGAAGCGCCCGGTAAAGGTCAAAAGGATTGCTGGAAATCTCGGTCGAAAGCCGCTGAGACAGGACGACCTGAATAGCGTCGCCCGCGGCAATGTATTCCTTGGCCTTCATAACGCACTCTTCAAAACCTGCCGGGGTAAAATTCGAGCTGATTTTCGATTGGCTCTGGATGAAATCAGCCGCAGGGCTGGATGCCCGGCGGCGAAGCATGATATCGCCATCCAGAATCTGAGAAGAGGCCACCGGCATCTTCATCCGTTCATAGAGATGATCGATCCTTTCGACAGCCTGATCATAGGCCCGGTCTGCCGAATCTTCAATAAAGGCATTGGATACAATTTTAATGGTATGCGCCAGATGATCGAAAATGAGAAGGGTATCGACCAGAAAGAATGCCATCTCCGGCAGGTTGAGATCATCCGGATTCTCATCGGGTATAGGCTCCAGAGAGCGGACATAATCATAACTGATATATCCTACTGCACCTCCGGAGAATCGCGGCAGTCCAGGCACCGGAACCGGGTGAAACCTGCTCATCAGTTCTTTTAAGACCGCAAGGGGGTTAGGGGTGGAAATCACCGTGCCTGGCCGGGATCTCTCCTGGATTTTCACCTCTCCCTTATGGCCGAGAATAACGGTGACCGGATCGGATCCGAGGAAAGAATAGCGGGCGATCTTTTCGCCACCCTCGACACTTTCCAGCAGAAAGGATTTCCCGCTGTCGATTTTCCTGAAGGCCGACACCGGAGTATCCAGATCAGCACAGATTTCACGGTAGACAGGGATGAGATTACCCCGCAAGGCCATTTTTTGAAACTCTCCTTTATCCGGGTAATACATATATTCTCGCTTATCTCCAAATTGGTGTTAGATTAATGATGGCAAATAGTCGAAAAACCCTAAAAACAAAAAAGCCATAGAATCCTTGATCTTATGAGGACCCTATGGCTATGCGTGCCTTTCATTGAATCAGGCAGCCAGAGGGGGCCTCTCCCGCCAGGAACGCCATCCCGCCTGCCTGATAAGATATTTATATCCCGTAAAATTCATTTTTGTTCCCTTTTTGATTATAACAAAGAGTTTTTCTCAATAAATAGTAGCCAAATCCCTCTGTTCTGTCAAGGGATAATTCGGCACGTCATAAGAAAAATGGGCTGCATTTTCTCTGGATATACATCTCGCGACCCTGATATCCTGCTCGGGGTGCAAGTATTTACACGCTATGAATTTTTTTTCATAGTCCACAACCTCTTGAATTGATAACATAAAAACCATAGTTATCGCCTGGTGAAACATTTTTCATAAACTTTGGTATCGTATTTTTTTCCGGCAGCGGAAATTTTTATTCACCTTTATCCGCAAGATGCCATAATGCAAGCCTCTTAACTCCGTCTTTTAAAGATATGGCAGAGTCATGGTCTCATCATTATAAGGTCTATCGGCAGGCATACATATTGCATATGTCTTTGTTCAGTTTTCCTATAATTTTATACCCTAGATAATAATGAATGATTATTTCATTCTTATTTTTTACATCAGGAACGGGCAAGCTCTTGAAATGCCTGGCAGCTTTGAGGAGGAGGTGAATTCGTCGAGTCGCTAATCCGCAAATAGACATAATTATCATGAATTATCAATGAGCATAGCAGCGCGTGATATATCCTTGGAAGGATATTCATCGAGGAGGGAACTTAATGAAAAAAATATGGTTTTTGAAGGCGTTGGGAATAGGCCTGTTTCTTTTGACTATGTTTTTCTTTACGGGCAGTCAGCTCCTGGCGGCCACCACTGACACCTATATAGAATTCGACGACATCGATGAGGCATCTCGATACATCCAATGGGAGATCGAAGCGGCAAAGACGTATGATGTGGTGGTCTACATGGTTGATGATGCAGGTGACGATTTTACGATAACTTTCAAAGCGGTGGATAACACCACTACCGTGTATTCAATCCCGTCATCTGACTCATATGTCGTTAACATCGGGACAGGTTTCTTCAATGCTACGGCTGCGACCCGAGAGACTTATGAGGCAGACCTGAGTGATCTCACGTCGAGAAACTTTGCCATCCTGATGGGAACACATTTCTACACTCCCGGAGATCCACAGGCCAAGGTTGAAAAAATCCGCATTTACGGTGATGACTTCATACTCTATTCAATTGCCCTGGCCAATAATTCCAACTTTACCAGCCCGGACTGGATAGTCGATGATTCTGATTTTGCCACTATTAATACTATCCAGAAGTTTAAAGATGCTAATGGCGATTTATCCGATACCACGAATATCAACTTCCAACCCTCCTATATGTACGTGACCAAGAAGACAGCCACCAGTCAGACGGCGACCGATCCATATGCAGCATATTATGCATACTATGGCTATCCGCCAACTACGGCCGGCGGTGGTACGAGTGCATATCCCTATGGGGCTTATCCCTATGCGACTAACCCCTATTCGGCCGATCCCCGGTACGCACAGGCTTATGGTGCCTACTATGGGCAGTATCCTTATGGTTATGGCCAATATCCTTCTGCGTACGGGTATCCCTCTGGTTACGGCCAGTATCCCACGTCCGGTTACGGCCAGTATCCGACCCCATATGGCCAGTATCCGACCCCATATGGCCAGTATCCCACGTCCGGCTACGGGCAGTATCCGACAAGCGGCTACGGGCAGTATCCGACAAGCGGCTACGGGCAATATCCCGCGACTGGCTACGGACAGCAATATGCCGCTGGCTACGGGCAGCAGCTCTATCCCGGCTACGGGCAGCAGCCTGGCTATGGGATGTATGGGCTGATGAATCCTGGCTTGGGACTTGGACTTCAGACTGCCGGATTGACCATGCCTGCTCTGTATCCGCCCCTGGGTCTGTCTATTCCCCCGGTGGGCCTGAATGCAGGATTGGGTTTTGATCCCTTCGGATTTGGTCTTGGGCTGACCGGCCTTGGAGCTTTTGATCCCCTGAGCATAGCCGCTCTGGCGAACGGAGTCGGCGGCCTTGGGATGTTTGGATTGGGCCTGTTCTAATCCTTATTTTTGACTGTTACCCTTTATGGTACGGGGGATAAGGATGACTGATATCAGTCATCCTTATCCCCCGTATTTATTTTGTCCCCTTAAATAATTCCTTCTGAATCCGGAATATACTCTGGTAAACTACATCTCCGACAACCTGCAGGCTGTCCGCACTGAGCTTGTCCAGGGTATCCTGAGCCGTATGCCAATAGACGCCCGGCGGTTCGCTTCCGCCATACTGAAAGTCGATGATATCCACAGCGGGGATTCCTGCCTGAAGATACGGCCAATGGTCATCCATGACCATCTGGCTGCATTCCCGGAAGTACTTTTGGTAATTCATCTCCGAAGCAACAGACCATATCTGGTCCTGGAGCCATGTGGTTGAATATTTCTCCCGGCAGATGGTAAGGTCTTTATCGCCAATCATGTCCAGAAGAATCACCGACCGGATCCGGGGAAGCATCCTCTTCGCCAGAAGCTGGCTGGCAAGATAGCGGCTGCCATAGAGGCTGTCATCAGGAGACCATTGAATGAATGCCTCTTCACCATCAAAAAAGACAAACCAGAGCGTACAGTCAAGGTCTTTGCGGACCTTTCCCAGGGCTGTAGCCAATTCCAGCAGCAGGCCTGTTCCGGAGCAGCCGTCATTTGCTCCTACAAAATCAAACTCGGTAAAGAGCTTGGTTTCATAATGCGTGGCCAGCAGAATGATATCCTCCCGCTTTCCTGCCAGCGCTCCGATAATATTTTTCATCGGTATGCCGCCGATCGGGGTGGAAGCGGTAAAACTCTGTTCGCTGATCGAACATCCCGCCTCTGTCAGGGTACTCTTGATGTATCGCTGAACTTCTTCCAATGCCTTTGAACCCGAAGGATGGGGGCCAAAACCTGCGACTTTCTCAACGTGCTGCCAGGCTCTCCGGCCATCGACCGGGCTTTGGCGGGATGTTTTTTGACATCCGCTGAAGCATATGATCATTATCCAGGAAGATATGAGAGAGAAAAAAATTGCCACGGTCATCACTCTGTGTTGTTTACCGGCAGGATTCATCCGGAAATTGCCGATCATCGGTAGTTCCTCCATCAGGTTGAATGCGGTTATAGTATGGTAATCAGAAAAAAGGTGAAAAACATGATTTAATCGTTATACCATAAATTTTGCCATTAGGATATCCGGAACGACGTATTATCGGCAAGTTATTCCGATAAGACCCCCGATTCCGCACCAGTCGAATAAGATTGAGCATTTATGGATAACAATCTTGATAGAGGGGAATCGCCAAAGATAGGGTCACTGCTGAGGATGATGATTGGCCGAGTATTAAAGAAGGAAGACGGTAATTTAGTGGCCAGTGGTCAGCCCCTCCCCCCGGTTCTTCTTTTCTTCAGGTATTTCCACTCTTGACAATGCGGAGTTAAATTGACTATATTTTATATAAAGTTTAATTTTTTTAATTTTTTCAGGAGGGGGAACCATGAAAAAGGTATTAGTCTTCAATGTGGTTTTAGGAATCGCAGGAATAATGTCCGTGGCCATTCTGGCAGTTTCCGTCCTGCAATCCGGGGCAGCCCGGCCCCCCGTCGGTGACCTGAATGGAGATGGAGTATTGACTCCGCAGGACGCACTTTTGGTCTTTAACTGCTATCTTGGAAGAGTTTCCTGTTCTGCTCAGGCGGACATAAACCAGGATGGCAGTGTCACTCCCGAAGATGCCCTGTGTTTGTTCAAGAAGTACTTAGGGCAACCATCCTGCCTGGATGGAGGAGGAACACCAGGAGGGAACGGGAAGGCTAAAGTTGATGACTGGCAGGAAGAGTGGACATCAAACAGCTCTGGGGGGGGATACACTCCTTTCTTTCCTGCCATGTATGGCATCGCTGCCGGTGGAGCAATGGCTTCTTCTTCCTCCATCGGCCTTTCAACGGGTGGAGCAAAGGATATCAACAACTTCCGTTCGAATATCAAAAACGGCTATCTTCCCATTCCTAGCGATGTGACCTATGAAGGGCTGTTCTATGACTATTATTTCGACACTGGCCAGCAGGGTGAGTGCCAGAAGCTTTTTTGCCCTTCCTACAGCATGGCTGTCTCCCGGGATATCTTTTCTGAAAAGGAAGACTATTACCTGTCGGTTGGATTGAATTCGGGCATCGAGGCGGGTGATTTTCAGAGGAAGAAATTGAACCTGGTTATTGTTCTGGACATTTCAGGCTCGATGGGGTCGTCTTTTGACTCCTACTATTATGACCGGTTTGGCGTCTGGCATGAAATCAAGGAAAGTGAGAGCGTCGGGAAGAGCAAGATCCGGGTTGCTACCGAATCCATTGCTGCCCTTATTGATCATCTCAAGGATGATGACCGCTTCGGTATGGTTTGCTTTGACGATCGGGCTTATTTGTCCAAGCCATTGAGACTGGTTGGAGAAACGGACATGCAGGCCATCAAGGATCACGTTATGGAGCTTACCAGCCGTGGGGGGACGAATATGTCTGCCGGGATGAAAAAAGGGACTGAGCTTTTTAATGAATATCTGGACATAGATCACTCCCAATATGAAAACAGGATCATTTTTTTGACTGATGCCATGCCAAACACGGAGGACACCAGCGAAACAGGGCTCCTCGGTATGGCTAAAAAGAATGCCAATAACAAGGTATACAGCACCTTTATCGGCATCGGAGTCGATTTTAACACCGAGCTGGTGGAATATATAACCAAGGTGCGAGGCGCCAATTACTATTCCGTTCATTCCTCGGCTCAATTCAAGGAGCAGATGGATGAGAACTTCGATTATATGGTTACACCTCTGGTCTTCAATCTGGAGCTGCGCCTTGAGGCGTCAGGCTATGAGATTGCCAAGGTGTACGGGTCTCCTGAAGCCAACGAGGCAACCGGCGAGATCATGAAAGTCAATACCCTGTTTCCATCCAGCAAAACAGAAGAAGGAACCAGGGGCGGTGTCGTCCTGCTGAAACTCAAAAAGATAGCGAACGATGCCGGGATAAAGTTGACAGTATCGTATGAGGACAGAGAAGGAAAGACTGACCGTGTGAGCGAAGAGATAGTTTTTGGCAGTCAGGAGCAGGAATTTTTTGCCAACACGGGAGTGAGAAAGGCTGTCCTGCTTTCCAGCTATGCGGATCTGCTGAAAAACTGGATTATCGATGAGCGCAAAAGCAAGGCCCGCCATGAGCCGGTTGTACCTGCGGTTACCTATGAAAAGGGCATCGTCATTCCTATCCCCTGTCCCTGTCCAACCCTGCTGGGTGAATGGGAGCGCCAGTCGGTCAATCTCACGGTTTCCAGGGAATACAAGCAATTGTTCAAGGAATTTGCCGAACACTTTAAAGATGAAATGAAGGCCATCGGTGACGAGACCTTGCAGCAGGAAGTTGATGTGCTGGAGAAATTGAGCTTGTATTAACGGCCTGTCCGCTTGAGGCTGGGTAGGATTGACGATGAAACCGCGTGCGGTACCTGGTGGACCCGTTTTGCCCGGGTAGCCTTGATTCCTCTTTGATGAAATAATGCCTTAACCGCTCATTGGCATGGCCCCAACGGTTCGGACCAATGATGACCACATCCCGGATCGATGCCGCACATCGATCCGGGATCGACTATTTTAACAGTGAAAGTACAGTTACAATTACTCCTGTATAAGCAATCAAAAGACCGGCAACCCAACCGACCACCCATTTGATAACACCAGATTTTACCTGTTCTATCTCCTTCGTAAGCCTCAACTCCGTCTCTTTGATTTCTTTGGTCAGTTTAAGCTCTGTTTCTCGAAGATCACCTTTCGTCGCTAATTCCAGCTTATGGTCATTTATCAAGGTCTCGATGTCTTTTACTATAGTCTGAGCTTCTTCTTTAGTGTAAGTCTTTGAGAAAATATTGAATAATTCCATTACCTCTACGCTCATCTTGTAGCCGCCTTTGCTTCTTCAGTTTCACCCCTGATAAATCTATCGATAGTAAGATAATAGATATTAGTGTATATTGTCAAACAAATAATTCACCAATAATTCACCATTGTGATTTCCTTAATAAGACCACCAGGGGGTTACATCCAGGAGGAATTGCTGGGTCACACATCCGCCCAGGCTGTCATAGCCGGTGATCTGAACCAGATACTGGCCGGGGTACTGGGTCTGGATAGTAAAGACTCCATCATTGCTGACTGCCCCGATGTTACAGGAATAGAATATCTTCTGATCATCGGGATCGAACATTTTCAGCTCAGACAGGGTGAAAAGCTCTCCTGCCCGGCATTGCTGAGGCGATTGGATTTGTTCAACGACGATTGGAGGATGGTTTAACCATGTCCCCCTGTTAATGCAGAAGAGATTGAATGAGCTCACGGCAGCCATTCCCCGGGAATCACGGACTGTGACGACGCACTGAAAAGAGCCTTCAAACTGGGGAGTAAAAGCGATAACCCCCCGGAAAGGATCGATGATGCTTTCCATCCACGGGCCATATTGATACGAAGGAAGTCCATTCAGGGTAGCCGAATAGGTCAGAATGTCACCCGGATCCGAATCCGTGGCCGTTATGGTATAGACATTGGTAATGACCTGATCATCGGACATCGACAATCCCCCCATAATAATATCCCGCTGACTGGGAACTTGGCCTACCTCAAAGCACTGATCAGAAAGCTGCTCAATTTTTGGAGGGTTATTGGTCACCGGATAATTGACCACCGAAACGGGGAAGGTTTCCACATCGGAAAGCCTCCCGTCGGATACCTCACAGGTGACGATAAGCTCTTCCAGTACCTGCCCCTGCATCCGCAGAACAATGACATTGGGCAGGTACGAAAAGCCGCTGTTAATCAGCGCATACTGGAGATTCCTGAAATGCTCCTCTCCGGAAATCCACTGAGTTATGGGCACATTCCACTTGGGGATAGCGGTAATGCCAAAGTAAGTGCGCAAATATTGGGCATAATTTGGTATAGGTATCGCGTTGCCGGTAGCAGGATCCTGGTAAATCAACGGGATCCTGCTGTACAGGTAGGGAGCTTCCACCCCCTGAGCTCCCGGCCCGCCGACCGTAAGCCTGAAGCTGAGGGCATCTCCCTTCCTGCCGTTGACAAACCTCCTGTTGCCTTCCGAGTCGATGGCGTAGAGCAGGTTTTCATCTTTGTAATTGGTGAATACATCAGAGGGGACATCCATCATGGTGGGTACTCTCGTTACCGGGTCTCTCGGTTTATCATAACAGAGCGCTTTTCCGTTCGGATCAAGGCACCATGTGCCAAGGTCCGGATCTTCGGCAAAAATGAGCCTGCTGCTGTATTGGCCGGTCTGGTCAAACAGGAGGGCGTAGAGCGGGCCGATCCGGAACAGGTAGGGGGCGCGGTTTTTATAGGGAGATTTTTTGAAAAAGATAATGTCATCCAACCGATACTGGTTGCCCCTTACCTGAATAGCCGTGATCTCCTTGAGGTTCTCACCGGTGGCCTTGAAGACAGCCTGCCTGATATCGATATTGACTGCATGCCAGGTTCCATCCTGAAACTGCCTGCCGAGATAAACCCAGATGGCCGGATTGACCTCCAGATTGACGCTGTTCGGGTCAAGAGAGTCGATCCCTGTTCTGCCGCTTCCGTTGAGAGCCTCCCGGGGGAATAAGACAAGTTGAAAAGCATGGTTTGCCCCGGCGTTTTGACCGGTAAGATAGGTTTTTTCCGTAGTTCCGATGACCACAAAACTGAAGGTATCGAAATTTTCTATGGCCAGAGGAGCACGGATCTTAAAGCTCAAATCAGCGTTGTCAGCGCTTATGGGGACCAGGGAATTCCCGTTCGGGTAAACGGCGGCTTTGGTTATCGTATACGGCATGTATTGGGAGCTGAAGGGTAAAAAGATGGATGCCGGACGGTAAACATCGAGCACTCTGCTGCCTTCCTGAAAATCCACCACTCCATTAACTGTCCCGTAACCGGCTGACCCTCCATAGACAGGATAGGCTGGCTCTCCCAGTTGCCAGCCATGATTCAACGGGCTATCCCAGTATTCAAAGTTATCCAGCAGAATATCTCCATTGGCAGTCATGAGGGCATTTCCGGTCATCATCATCTGCATATCCATGAGCGGCAACTCGGTGGAGCGGGCTGCTGGCGTATGCCAGAACATGAGCACTGCGATCGATCCAAAAAGAGCAGGTTTAAAAAATGAGCAGATATACTTCCCTTTGATCATGTGTGGAAATGCCCCCTCCCGAAAAAGTGTTCAGTAATTTACTGCATGAACGCAGCTCAATAGCCAGACACAAGCAGGAAAAACAAGTATCCACGAACCTGATCTTCCGGATCCCAGCTCCTATATCAAATTCTCTTGAGCTCAAGAATATTGCAATTGAAATGCCGATCGGGAGAACAAGAGCCAATCTCCACAAATTGGTTCTGACATCGATTTCCTTCTTGATAATTTATCGCCGACCCAATAAAATATTACTATAAGAATAAACACTGACAGGTTTTCCTGTTTATTAAGGCTTTTGAATGCAGTCACCAAGGGAATTATATTCAGAATTCACCATTACAGACCAATCCGACCGCCGTTTGCGCCTGGAACGGCGGGTATGTCCTACTCCCGCCATGAGTAGATATAGTATCTTGTCAGGGCAGAGGGAGGGAAAACGGCGAATAAACGATCCTTCTCAAGTTTATGTGGATCGATACAGTCACAGGCTTCTTTTGGTCATCTGTCTGGTCCTGCTTCTGTGCATTCTCGATGGGTACTTCACCCTGTTCAACGTCTTCTGCCTGGACATCCCGGAATTCAACCCGATTATGGCTTACCTGCTGAACAGGGGTGTCTCCTGGTTCTTTCTGGTAAAATACTGGCTGACCAGCCTGGGGTTGATCTTCCTCTGCGTGCGGATTAATTTCAGGTTTACGAGGCTGACGCTTATGGCCATCTTTGGTCTGTACCTTTTGGTGCTCTGCTCTCATCTCTATATTTTTTCCTCCCTGGCATCCCTCTGATCGAAGAAAGGCACTTCGTGCCTTTACCTCATTATTCCAACCTTGAACAAATTCTGGCAATGATGACTGCTAATTGGCAGATGCTCCAATGTCAGGAATGGCAAGAGCAGGATATTCCCCAGGCAGCTTATTAGATCCAATTGGATTTTGCCTGAATTTTGGCAGAGGTGTCTGCTAATTGGCAGATGTTTTGACGATAAAAATGATGGGGGAGAAACCTCTTTTAACCCACCTATTGGCAAGAAAAACAAATAGTTAACTCACTTCTTCACGATTCGTTTTTTTAAAAGATTAATCAGGCATGCTACTTGCTGCTAACATACAGTAAAGGGAAAGAAATATAATATTTATAAAACTATTCAATATCGCAGGCAGGTAAGAGAAATTTTCACTTTCACCTGAAAGAGGAATTACTCAAGATGAAGAAGATAGAAGCCATTATACGGCCATTCAAGCTGGATGACCTCAAGGAAGCCCTGGACAAGGTCGGAGTTAAGGGGATGACCGTGACTGAGGTCAAGGGATACGGGAGGCAGAAGGGGCATACGGAAATGTACCGGGGGACTGAATACACGATCGAGTTTCGGCCTAAAGTCAAGGTCGAGATCATTATTCAGGACGGAAAGGTTCAGGAGGTAATGGCTGTTATTGCCGAAGCTGCCAAAACCGGCA
This sequence comes from bacterium, assembly GCA_040755755.1. NCBI lineage: Bacteria > bacterium. Next base: position 54,002 of record JBFLZW010000069.1, read on the forward strand.
ATATCGGTGATGGAAAGGTCTTTGTTTCTCCAATAGAAGATGTCATGAGGATCAGAACGAGAGAACGGGGTGAAGATGCCCTGTAAGATAATAGTATACCGAGTTAGTAAAGAATTAAAGAATTAAAATAGAGCTATGCACCAAGGGAGGATTATTATGTCAAAGAACTATGAAAAAATATATTCACCGGAAATTAAACCGACACTTGGGCTCCTCGGAGCCACGGTAAACGCCATGGCTTTGATTGCGCCGGGGGCATTCTTATGGATTACCTATCAGTTACAGGCTGCTGCAACAGCACCGAATGGGGCTTCGGTCGCCTCTGATATCTGGGCAGGGATTGTTTTGGCGCTGGTTGTGGCCTTTCTCACCGCTTTGTCTTACGCCCAACTCGCCAGGTTGTATCCGGAAGCGGGTTTTGCAAGCTGCTGCTATTTTGCGGAGAAGGCCTTTATGGATCGCAATGGAAGCAAGCATTCTGCGCCGGTTTCCCTGTCCCGTGTTGCCAAGCTCCTGACAGCATGGTCAGCCCATCTTTTCTACTGGGTTTATCCGGGGGTCATGGTAGCTTTCATGGCTATTTTGATTGGTTATATCTATACTCAGTTCACGGGTGCCACCCTGTCCATTACGGCCTTGACCGTGATAGCGACGGCATTCGCCATTGCGATCGGATATATCGGCTATCGCGGTGTTTCCGGATCGACTGCCACGGCACTCTGGATCAACATCATCCAGCTTACCGCCCTGGTCATTTTCTCCGCTCTGGCAATATATTACCGGATTACCAATCCCCAGAGCGCAACCCAGTGGGCTTTTACCGGGGCCTGGGATGTTATGCGTCCGCATTCGCTGCAAGGAGTGCTGATTCAATCCACGCTGGCAATTTTAATTCTGGTTGGATTTGAAAGCTGTACCGCCCTGGCTGCGGAAACAAAAAACCCGGAAACAAATATCCCAAAGGCTATCATACTTTCTTTGGTCATTCAGGGAATTTTCGCTTATCTTCTCCAGTACTTTGCGGCAGGCAGCATGATCAGTGAAAAACTGACCGCTGCTGTCGGAGGCACAACAGTAACCGGTATGGCTGCGGCGGCTGCGTCGAGCGCACCGATCGGCGATCTTGTTAAACTGATCGGTGATCATGTGCTTCCTGGTTTGGGGTTTGGTTTGATGATAACCATGGCCATTACCGTGGCCATCGCCATCGTCGGTACCACCTTGAGCTGCATGAATACGGCCGTGCGTGTCACCTGCGGTATGGCTGAAACCCGTGAACTGCCGGAGATGATGGGTTTCCTGCACGGCAAATTCAGCACGCCTCATGTTGCACTCTGGATACTGGTTGCAGTCTCGTCGATAATTGCGGCAATTGGAGTCAGGTCTGTGGTTGGCTTAACGGGAATTACACTGGCTTCAAACTTCGGGACCTTCATCCTGTACGGCCTGACCTGCATCTGGACAACCGTCGCCTTTAAAAACCGCAAGGACTTCAGCTTTATCAAACATGGGATAATTCCCTTCCTCGGCCTTATTGCCAACATCGTTATGGTGGTGTCGATCCTTTACCTCTACACCATCGGAAATGCCGATGCGCAGGCCGAGGCAAAGATTTGCTTCATCATTGCAGGTGCCTGGGCTGTGGTGAGCCTCCTTTACGTTGCCCTGACCAGTGTCCAGAAATCCTATCGCGTACGGCTGGTGACCTGCCTGATCCGTCCCGAACAGCTTGGCGACGTTGTCTCGGCTTTGAGACGGGAAAATCTGGTTATGGGTATGACCGTCATAGATGTGCGCGGTTTTGGACGTCAGCGCGGTGAGAATGATGACGGTTCACCAGTGGAGGAAGAGACTATTCGTTTCCTGCCCAAATTGAAACTGGAAATCATCGTGAAAGACTGGGATGTCGATCGGGCGATGACAGTTATCAGCGATGCAGCGCGTACCGGAAATATCGGCGATGGAAAAATAATTGTACTCGAAGCGGCATCTGCCATGCGTATCCGTACCGGAGAAAAGGGAGTTTACGCAATGTGATAAAAACAGTGGCCAGTGGTCAGTGATCAGTGATCAGTTATCAGTTACCAATTAAGAGGAGTCACGAGTCAGAGTCAGAATTCAGGAAGCAAAGCCGCTATCCTGAATTCTGGCCGGGCTTTTACATTCCGTAAGGAGGTCATCCGTGAAAAAATTGGAAATTATTATTCGCCCAGGGAAAATTGAAGCGGTACGCAAGGCGATGGAAGTGGCAGGGTGTGTCGGTGTTACCATATCGCAAGCGGAAGGTCATGGGAACCAGAAGGGTCTGACGAAGGAGAGACAGGGCAGCAGCTACCGCATGGAAATGGTTCCCAAGGTCCGCCTGGAGGCTGTTGTTCCCGACAACCGTGTCGAGCCGATCGTCGAAGCGATTATCAGGGAAGCCAAGACAGGCCAGCCCGGTGATGGGAAAATATTTATCTTCGATGTCATGGATGTCGTCCGCATCCGCACGGGAGAAAGAGGAGAAAAGGCGATCTAGGCAGGCGGCCGGCTCAGCCTGGAGCGCTACCATGAACCTGTCCCAAAATCCCGGCATCTTCAGTTTTGGGATAGGCTCATGGGAACCGGGCCGGAGAATCCACTGCATAATGGTCATTTCTTGGGACGGTTTCGGTTGCGCGATTGTTTTGCCATACGTTTTCTCGATTCAACCTTACTGTCGTGTTTCCTGGTTTTTCCCTGCTTTGATGAAGGATTAACATCGAGAATGCGCATTGAAGCCGCCGCACCTCTCCTCCTCCTGCCGGGAAAAGTATTGAGCCCCAAAAGTCTGCCATACTCATCATAGATATAAACAGCCGTCTCACCATTCCAGGTTTTGAAGAAATCTTTAATCCCACCCCCACCACTGTAGGCATCAGACAGGCCCACTACCTCCTGGAACCTATACCCACTTGATACACCGGATATCAGCAGGTCTTCGTCTATAATCACCGTTGGGCATTTTGTACAAAAAAACCGGCTGGAGCATGCATTATACGAAGAGCGGTTTGGGTAGTATAAATAAAATTGCCGTAATGCCGCTCTGTCGGGGCGTGACATCGTGGACACCTCTCTGGGTCAGTAACCGACTTCAATGAGTATCCATGTTCGACATGGCCATGATATGCAGTGAAACCGGACCGCTTATCAATTTCACTAAAAAGCTTTTGTTTTTCATGGGGATTTAAGACATCCGTGTTGAATGATAAAAGTCTACCACCCGTTTCCTCAATATTGTTATTCTTCTTTGGCTTCCAGAAAGCCATTTTCTTTCTCCCTTAAAAATAACCATTGTTAAAATTCATATATTACAAGCAGTTTACCTCAAATATCCGGTGAATACAAGAGGTGCAAAACTCTTCTTTGTTTGCCTCAATCCTGGCAGTAGTGTCTGCTAATTGGCAGGCACTCTAAAGGTGACCATACCCGGAGCAAAATGTCCAGCGAGCAGTTTAGTAATAACAAAAACAAATTGTTATCCAGCTATTCTTTCGGACATTTTCCTTTTTTCAACCCTGGCACACCCCTTGCACTGAGGATATAGTAAAAGAGAAAGAAATGTTGTCTTTCTTAAGTTATTAAACCACCCCTGGCCAGGGAGGCAACTTTCATTGCATTTTTAAGGAGGTGCTGCTCACGATGAAGAAGATAGAAGCTATTATCAAGCCATTCAAGCTGGATGACCTCAAAGAAGCCCTGGATAAGATCGGAGTTAAAGGCATGACCGTGACCGAGGTTAAGGGGTTCGGCAGGCAGAAAGGGCATACGGAAATGTACCGGGGAACTGAATATACGATCGAGTTTCGGCCTAAAGTCAAGGTCGAGATCATTATTCAGAACGGAAAGGTTCAGGAGGCAATGGCTGTTATTGCCGATGCCGTCAAAACCGGTAATATCGGTGATGGAAAGGTCTTTGTTACCCCGGTGGAAGATGTCATGAGAATCAGAACCAGAGAACGGGGCGAAGACGCCCTGTAGTATGATAGAGAGGTAAAAACAATGAAAAGACAAAAACTTGGAGCTTATTTCTTTCTGGCATTCTTTTTCATATGCTTGTCCATATTCATGGCAGGGACGGTTCTGGCCGCAAGCGATCCGGTCGGGACAGCAACGGGGACGGCGGCTGACCTTGGAGTTGATGCCGGGACCCTGACAGTAGGGAAACTGGCTGATTTTGTCGGCCATAATACGGTCTCCATCAATTTCATGTGGCTGCTGCTGACCGGCTTTTTAGTCATGTTTATGCAGGCCGGATTCGCCCTGGTAGAGACCGGCTTTTGCCGGGCCAAGAGCGCGGCTGAAACCATGATGATGAACTTTATGGTCTATGCAGTTGGTATGACCGGCTATTGGATCTGCGGCTATGCGCTGCAAATGGGGGGTGTCGGAGGATTTGCCTCGCTGGGCGGGGGTGCTGCCCTGAGCAGGGAGATTACCATCACCCTGTTTGGAAAACCCTTTGGTCTCTTTGGCGGCACGGGCTTTTTTCTGGCCGGGGCATCCTATGATGTGGCCATCTTTGCCATGTTCCTCTTTCAGATGGTATTTATGGATACAGCCGCGACCATACCCACCGGAGCCATGGCCGAGCGATGGAAGTTCTCGAACTTTTGCATATTCGGACTGTTCATGTCCATGCTGGTCTATCCCCTTTACGGCAACTGGGTCTGGGGCGGCGGATGGCTGGCGAAACTGGGAGAAAACTTTGGCCTTGGGCATGGGATGGTAGACTTTGCCGGCTCTTCAGTGGTTCACTGCGTAGGCGGTACGGCTGCACTTGCCGGAGCTATAGTATTAGGCCCCAGGGTTGGGAAATATAATAAAGATGGAACTCCCAATGCCATACCCGGACATGATATCCCCATGGCTATTCTGGGAACCTTCATCCTGGCCTTTGGCTGGTTCGGATTTAACCCCGGCAGCACTCTGGCTGGTGTGGACCTGCGGCTGGCGGTGGTAGCGGTCAATACCATGCTGGCTTCAGCAGCCGGAGCGCTCAGTGCCATGCTGTACATGTGGTACACCACCGGCAAGCCCGATCCCAGCATGTCCGCTAACGGCATGCTGGCCGGGCTGGTGGCTATCACCGCACCCTGTGCCTTTGTCAACAGTATCTCCGCCTTTATCATCGGTGCCATAGCCGGAGTGCTGGTAATTTTAAGCGTCTACTTCGTTGAGCGGGTCCTGAAGGTGGATGACCCGGTAGGAGCGGTTTCAGTCCACGGAGTCAATGGAATCTGGGGATGCCTGGCTTTGGGAATCTTTGCCGACGGTAGATATGGTGCTGGCTGGAACGGCGTGGAAGGGACCGTACGGGGTCTTCTCTATGGCGATGCCTCACAGTTCATGGCCCAGTTGATTGGCTGCCTGGTCTGCTTTGCCTTCGTCTTTGTCAGCTTCTATGCATTCTTCAAGGTCAGCGACCTTCTGGTCGGAATCAGGGTAAGCAAAGAGGCGGAAATCGAAGGTCTGGACATTCCTGAAGTCGGCATCCTTGCATATCCGGATTTTCATACAGTAGAGTTATCTCCAGAAGCATAAAATATTCATGGTCCTGTAAACAGGTAATAAACCTGAGATAGACGATAAACCTGGGAAAGTCCCCTGAAAGAGCGAAATCCTTTCAGGGGACTTTCTGAATTCGAGAGGAGGATTAAAATGGAATTCTTTAAACCGGTGCTGATGAGTATGTTGTGCGGACTCTTGGTTTGCTCGATTCTGATTGTGTGTTTCGCTGCTCCTGCCGGGTCCGTGATTATGGGGGGATTCAGTGTCGTTGTCCTCTCAATGGGAAGGGCAATCTACGACCATTTCAGAAATCGTATAAGACAGAGAATGAAGCCATTCTTATAGGATGGCTCGTTATCTGTTACTTACAGGAATAGGGAGTAAAATTACTTTACAAATTCAGCTAGTTGCATATCAATTTTGATAAGATTATTTACTACTGTTGATAAGTCTGAATTTTTCTTTTCAGCTTTGTAGAACTTGCCCCGTTCACCTTCTGAAAAATCATGCACTTTCTTCATCAGCTTATTACTCCCCTCAATATCGTTCGCTCCTGAATACATAAATCCCAAAAGCAGTATTTACGATCAGGAGCAGGCCGGAGATGATAAAGGGATAGTGCAGACCTGCCGTATATCCGATCGGAGAAAAAACCAGGGATCCCACCATATGCCCCAGGGTCATTACAGCAAGGAGAATGCCGGAGCTTCCGCCGATGTTTTCCTTCTCGAACAGCCTGGAGATAAAGACAAAAATCAGGGCGGCCAGAAAACCATCCCCAAGCTCATGAACGACCCGGAAGAAAAAGGAAACAGATACACTGCTCTGGACCATAAGCACATGACCGATGCCGGAGAGGAGCATGGCGAAAAGAAAAATCCGCTCATTCATCCGGCGGTTATATTTCAGACAACATAGGGTAAATGAAGCAAAGGAAAGAATAAAGAGAGGCAGGGCAATATAGAGAGCAAGCTGCAGGTTGTTGAGGTGAAAGGTCTCCCGTAAGAAAGGGCTGTAGACCGTACTTTCCGCACCCCAGTGAAGTGTGAGAATAAAAATCAGGAGCGAAAAAAGGATGGTCTTTTTGTTGAGGAGACTCAGCTTGTATTTCCTGATGGGAATGAGATTGAACCTCCCTTCGGGAAGATTCAGCACTCCAAGCAGCACTGCAACAAGATAAGCGGCATAGACCATGAACAGCGTATGAAAGTCAGTGTAGAAGGTAAATACCCCCCCAAGCAAAACCCCAACCGCAGCGCCCATTGACAGCCAGAAATTCATCAGCCCGTACTTTCTGTTCAGATCCATATCTGTCTCATCTTTATAGTAGAGGCTGTTACAGGACATATCCAGGGCATTATTGGCAACTCCCAGGAGCAGGAAAAGGATCGCCATCAGGATAAAATTTCTGATGCTGCCCATGAGGAGAAAGAGAATGACCAGGACCACCAGTGCCCCGTGAATCATCCCCCTGATGGAGAGACGGTCGTTGATCCATCCGGTTGGGAAGGAAAAAAGCAGAGGTGCAAAGGCATAGAGCGAAGTAATCACCCCGATTTGCCACCCCGTGAATCCGATTTGCAGGAAATAAAGGGGGACCAGAAAGAATATCGTATTGATGGTCAGTTTCCTGCTGAAATTAATGAAATGGATCTGTCGCAGTGAGGCCATAATAGCGCTCAATATTAGAAGCTTTGCAAGTGGATTGTCAAGTGAAAATTCTCACTCATCGCTTCTTCATCCTGGAGTGAAGACGGGAATGGGGAGCGCATGGTGGGTGGGGCTTTTTCGCCCCACCCACTTTATTAACGCTGCGCTTCAACTGGACATTGATTTACTACCTTGCCCTTGCCGGTTGTAGTCTATCTGCAGATCCTGACCCCCGGCATATTGAGGGCGCATCGTACTCAGATAACCGCCGTGCCCAGAATCGCCGCCGGACCAAGCAGGGTCGAGGCTGCGGGGGGCAGGGCCGGTATCGTCGAAGGTAAGGTTGTTGCCCCCAGGGCCAGCAAAAGAGCCGTAGAGATGGGCAAAGGAGAGGGCGGTGCATACGAGGGATATGCTGCCAGATAGGTTGGATTGGCAATAGGAACGGTAGTCTGTATCCAGGTAGCCGGGGTTGGCAGCAGGGCGGCATATCCGCTCGGCAGGGAAATCGGCACTGGTGCCCCGGTGGTCGGATCGACCAGATAGCTTGGCGGCCAGGGATTTATGCCATAGAGAGGATCGTAGAAAAGCATACCTGACGGCGTATTATACAAAAGCCAGGGGTTTGGCCAGGCCGGATCCCAGGTCAAGCCGGGCTGAGAAGGCAATACCGTGGTCCTGGCCAGATTGCTGACAATCGGGGTGGGCATACCGGTTACCGGATCGACCGGTGACAAGGCAGGCGACCAGAGCGGCCACAGAGTATTATAGGGTGGAAGTGCCTGCCAGTTCTGAGCCCGGACAGATGAAAAATTAATCAGGGAAAACCCGACTACGATCAGAATGAAAAACAAACCCTTTATCTGAGCTATTGGAGTTATCGGAGCATATATGCGGTGCCTGGTGTTCATGGTTATTTTCTCCTTTGGCTGTACTGAGGCCAGGTATCAGTGCCAAGTAGGTCTGGTTGCTATAAGAGCAAAAAAGAAAGCAGGGTATACGGTGATGTTCCCGCCAGAACCAGCGAGGTCAAAGCGCCATAGACAGAAGTGGTTGCCAGAGGCAAAACAGGTGCCGGAGCTGTTGCCGGAATCAGGGAGGTAAGCGTCAGCCCGGCTGGTGTGGTCGCAGGGGGAACAACAGTAGCAGCCGGTGCGGCTGCCGTAACGATGGGCGTGGCAGTAGTAACCACAGCCGCAGTTCTTGACAGGAAAAATGGCGATGGAACGGCCAGCAGGGGAAGAGGGGAAATCAGGGGCGGAGCCGGCAATACCGGCAGCGGAGGAGGAGGGAGTGTCGGCAGCAGAGGAACGCCTGATGACAAGGGAGTAGAGAAAAACGCAGGTACAAGGGAGACCTGAGCCTCGGCAGGGAGAGATATTATGGCCGGATTGCTCACGAGCAGGGTGAACAGAATAAATACCGTGAAGCGCAGGGGATACTTTGTCCCTAGTCGGGGTTTCATAATTGACTTCTGAGGTGATTTCATGGTTGTTGTCATAGGTGATTGTATCATTTTAACCTTCCTCATAACCTTTGATAATTGTTTAATTTTGCAGGGTCCGGCATTGCCTGATAGTATTACTATTTTATAGTATATATCTTTAAGGTGCGAGTTATCAAATTTTTTTAATACCATCCATCTCCACCGATAATACGCCAAAGTCCAAAGTTCAGGGGCAAAACAGCTTTACCCCTCTTGACAGACAGATTGTAATGTATTATCTTTCTTTACTAGGTAATTTTATATATTGTTTAGCAAAAGGAGAATATACCATGCGGACAAAGGTATCTTCCAAAGCACAGGTTTCCATCCCTGCGCCTATTCGCAAGGAATTCAATATCCGGCCAAATTCACAACTGGAGTGGATTGCCGAAGACGGACTCATCACCGTTGTTCCTGTACCGGAAGATCCGGTAGCTTCATTCAGGGGACGCGGCAAAGGCCATTATTCAACCTCTCAACTTGTCCTTGAAAGGCAAAAGGAGCGGGAGGAAGAAGATGGTAGAGACAGCAGGTAATATTTTTGCCCTGGACACCTCTGCCCTTTTAACCTTGTGGAATGATGAGCCTGGTGCTGATGAGGTCGAACGGATCCTCAATGATAAACACAAAAGCGTGATTGTTTCGTTCATGTCATATATGGAATGTTATTATCGGGTTTGGAAAAGCCGTGGCCGGGAGCGAGGCAGGGAGATTTACACTTACCTGTTCACCTTGCCTATGGAACGGATCAACCTTACCGAAGAGATACTTCAGTCGGCAGCAGAGATAAAAGCATCTTATGCCCTTTCAGTAGCCGATAGCTGGATCATTGCAACCGCCAGGCTGCATGGCGCTATTCTTGTTCATAAAGACCCGGAGTTTTTGCAGGTCGAGCCAGCCGTAAAAATGCTCAGTTTGCCCTTCAAACAAGGGGAAAGCCGGGAACCAGAGCTTGATGCGGGATGATTGACAAACTCCCTGGTTCCTGTGAAAGAATCTGGCTGGTAAGAGGATAGCGGAAGAGGGGCGGCCCCTTCCGTCACCGCCCCCTTATATTGTCAGCGGAGATGATTTTTCGTAACTACCTACCAAACCTTAAAACTTGTTCCGAGCAAAGCGAAGGATATTCCCTTCGCTCCTTTCAGTCACTCGGAATGACAAAGACTGATCAGTTACGATGGTTCAGGGGTTGTTGTCTATTCCGGCTCTTCTGTTTTTTGCAGAGAAATTTCTTCCTGACCGGATTGATTGGCTGGCTGGTTGGCCTTGAGTCTCTCAATTGCTTCTTTGACTGAGCTTATGACCATCTCATCCTGTTCTTTCTTCAGGCACTTTTCTAAAGCCGGAATGGCGGCAGCATCATTGATATTTCCCAAAGCCAATGCTGCCCGCAGCCGGATGCCGGATCTGCTATCCTCTAATGCCTTGACTAAAGCGGGGATTGCACGGAGATCATTCATCTGACCCAGGGATAAGATAGCTTCCTGCTGGTTACTTTGGGGGGTGCAGGTGGAACAGTCTAACAGCGCCAATAACGCAGGAACGGTTTCCTGATCATAAACCCGGCCCAGGGCATTGATCGCTTCCCATTGTGTCCAGGATGAGCTGTTTTTTAAGCCTTCCTTGAGGATAGGTACAGCTTCTTTCCGGTCAAAGTTGCTCAGGGCCACCGCCGCATTCCACTTGATTCGTTCATCGGGATCTTCAAGAGCCTTGAGCAGGGGAGGCAGGATATCCTCTTCCGGCATACTGGCAAGAGCCCAGATAGAGCGCCATCGAACGTGACTATTGGTGGCTTTTAATGATTGCTCCACCAAATAGGGAGCAGCCTTGGCATCCGCGATATACCCCATGATGTTTACCGCTTCCCAGCAGGGAGTAAAATCAGTGGTGGTTTCCAGAATCCTGGCCAAAGCCGGAATAGCCGCACTTCCCGCTTGAATCAGAGAGTCTCTGGCCTGATCTCTGGCCGCTTTGTTCCCGCTGCTGAGTTGTTGAATCCAGGTTTGAATATCTCCTTCGATTGAGCCAGGTTCAGACGTTCCCAATCTTGTATGGGAGCCTTCAGTATCGAGGGGAGAGCCTCCACTACTCTCCTTGAGAGGAGAGCCTTCACTATTCTCTTCCCCCTTGAGGAGGGAGCCTTCCTTACACTCCTCCCCCTTGAGGGGGGAGGCTGGGTGGGGGTGAGGGTTATTTTCACCCTCCTCATTGAGAGAGGGGAAATGGGGAACATCTGTTTCGGGTTTAGTCGCCTGGACCTTCTCAGGATTGGCAGTCAGGTTGATTTTAGCGGTTTCGGGCTTGTCCGGTTTGGTGGCGCGGCTGCTTAGAGTACAACCGTTTACTATTATGCTGATGAATAAGATTGTGCCAATGCTCATCAAGGTGGTTCTTTTTTTATTCATAATATTTTTCCCCTTCTCATCTTTGTGGTTATGCCTTTTAGGGATATATTTTCCCGGTGATGCTCGCTTTGTTGAGGTTACAAATTGGATTATGAAGAGTTGATGTGCTTGCCGGAGAGATTATCCAGGCTGTATTAAAGTCAGCAAGCAGATGTCTGTGATTCTTCGCCTATTCCATCAGGCTGCTGATTCAGCCTGTTTTATTGTGAAGATGCTCATGAATTTTGGATTACCTGAAACTTCCCTGAAAAAGACCTGGAAGGCTCTCATATACCCGCGCCGCGTTATTCTTCAGGGTTACTCTTGTCCTCTATTAGTGAATAGATAAACCAGCAGATAAAAAAATAATCAAGGGTTAAGCAGGGTCGGGACTTCCTTCCCGATTCCTCTGCTTAACCCTCAAAAATTTTAATTCACCTGACTAATAAGCTCCTTATTACTGCCGCCAAGGTAAAATAGGGGACGGAGTATACTGCCCACCACTAAAAATTCTCTTCCTGTCTAATTTAGTCTCGATATCTTGGACTGCGTCTGGGAGATCCTTCACCTTGGTCTGAATGTCGGTCGTCTTGGTCTGGATGTCGGGAATTTTATCCGTCTGGGTCTTGACATCATCAATATTGTCCGTCTGAGCCTTGACGGCATCCACCTTGCCACTTACCGTGGTGCAGCAGCTTTGAACATCGTCAATATTGTCCGTCTGTGCTTTGATGGCAGTCAAGGTACCGGGAACGCCGGAAAGACCGGTTGTCTGACTGACCACAGTATTGAGCTTAGTAACGATATCACCTATTGTTATTGTCAAAGCATCTAATTTAGCTTCAATCGCTTCAAGAGTGGCTGGCGGTGGAGGTGTTACTGACTGTACACAAGAGATCTCCCTGGTTAACAGCCTTTGATAAGGCGTACTGCCAGCTGGAAGGGCAGAACCATATGCCCATTCCGAAGTCATGGTAGATGCCAAAACAGCTCCACTCCCAATAGAATAAATAATCATAGTGGGATTGCCGCTTAGTGGATCGACCAATATAGGCGTAGTACCGGCTGGTAGCTGTGATGAATTAAAATATCCATGAGCAGAATAATTCCAGCCGAAATAGCTTGCATTAGTCGTTCCCGTTACTATGCAGTGGGAGGAAGCACCAGAAGCTATCTGAATGTTATTGAGCCCCGTCGAACCTGGTCCAGTAAAACGAGATATAAAACCAGCGTTAAATCCCCCCGTTGTTGTAGGCGCAATTTGATAACCATCTATTACGCCTAAAACTCCGCCTCCACTGTTGGGTCCTCCATCGGCTAAATGGATGATAGCGTAAAGCCCCTGGTTGATAGCTGCCTGCATCTGTGTAATATTAGCGGAAATATTACTATAATAGGTTGCGGGCTGATCCCCTGGTATAATGAGAATTCTATACCTCAACATATCTGTACTCAGCAATGTCCTAAATGTTGCGGAAGTTATTCGAGAGTATGTTTTGCCGAGCATTGCCAATACATTCTCAACAGCACCAAGGTCGGTATCAAGTGGAGTACAAGCTGCAGAATATTCATAGGGAAGTTTATCCTGTACCAAAAGCACTTCAGCCGTTTGTGTTGGATTTGGATAAGGATAATTTATTTGAGTTGAAGTACCGGGAATAACACATCCTAACCCGCCGGTGGATTGTGACCACGCCACCTTCGCCTGAAGCCCCAACATTGCTGCCAAAGCTACTGTCATACATACAACCAACGTAAGTTTTTTCAAATACCTTTCCATTGTTATACGCCTCCTTGCTTTCCTTGCACTTTCCAGTTGTCGGTTTACCTGCTTCCATTCCTCACGAGAAAACTACTTCATCTCACTTCACCTGACCTGCACTGCACTGCACACCTGCATTACCTGACTTTTCCTCCTCCATGTTCGTTTATTCCGCATTCCACTCGCTCAGTTTATCAAGTCCATCCACTCACCTCCTTTTTCCCGCCTGTTTGGTAGGGGGTTCTTATTATGGCTGACTGACTGCACTGGCAGATTTATCCCTTTCCTTTATTCATTTTCCTGGTGATCTGCCTTGAGGATTAATTTATCTCTTCATCTGACATCTTCAGGAGCACGCGACATCTTTTTCCCTTTGCCAAATACTCTTGCCAAATACCCCTGCCAGATACCACCGCCTGCATCTAACCGAATTTCGACTACCCTTTTTTCAGGCAGCCCTCAAATGTCCTGCCCCTGATTGAATTTCTTTTTGTGAACTTCCGATTCACTGCTTCTGATTTATCACCCTGCCAGCTTTGCCCGGTACTTACAGCTATCCGAGCTCAAGGCCTTGAACTTCTTTTGTTGCTCTACCAATTTTGTTGCTCTACCAATAGGTGAAGACTCAATGGATGCATGTTTATGGCTGAGTGGGCTTTATCCAGCCCCAAGTTATAATTTGCTGGTACAAGTAATTTCGATTGTGCAGCATCTCCAGCAGCGTATTGCAGTGTCGCACCGGGGTTACGAAACCAGCCAGCTAATAAATAAAATAAAAAAAGAGATGGAACATAGCAGTAGTTGAATAAAAATCGACTCATTTTGTACCCTTTTTGCACGCTATCGAAATTCTTGTTTACTATCCTATATCGATCAATTGGGAGAAAACTACTACATTATTCTGTGATTATTAATAATATTAATTTTTATAACGAAATAATGTTACATATATTTTTTGTAATCCTATATCGGAATGGTCCTGCTTTAGGTACTACCGGGATGTTAATTAATATGCCTAAATATGTAAGAACTGGCAATTTATCGAACACAGGTAATGACTTATCGGGAGACTGCTTATGATTTTTGGAGGGGGCAAGGCCAATCACCGATAGTTCTCATTCATGGGAAACACTGGGATTGTCCCCATGTTTCAATACTTTTCCTTTGACAATTCCCCGATGGATCATCTATCATGAAAGTATCAGCGAATAACGAGAAGAAAGTGTATGAACAAAGAGAATAGCGAGTTTTTGAACCATCCACACGATGCTTTTGTCAAAGAAGTTCTGAGCCGGAAGGAAAACGCCAGGGATTTTTTCTCTAACTATCTGCCTGACCGGATTCGGGCTCTGATAGACCTTGACAGCTTGGATATCTGCAAGGACAGCTTCATCGAGCAGGAATTGCGGGAGTATTTCTCAGACCTGCTCTATTGTCTCAAATTATCTGGTGATCAGGTAGAGCAGCCGGGTTATCTCTATCTGCTCCTTGAGCACAAGAGTACGCCACAGCATTGGATAGCCTTCCATCTCTTGCGCTATCAGGTGAAAATCTGGGAGCTCTACCTCAAGCAAAACAAAAAAGTCAGGAAGCTGCCGCCGGTCATTCCGATGGTCCTCTATCATGGCCGAACCAGGTGGAGGGTAAGCACCCGATTCTTTGATATAATCCTCAATTCCAGGGAGGAGCTCAGAGTCTTTATCCCTGATTTTTCCTACCTGGTGTACGATTTTTCGCCTTATGGTAAAGATCGGGTCAGGGGAATGGCTTTCCTGCAGGTTTTTCTTCTTCTGCTCAAGTATATCCATCATCCTGATCTGCTGAACCATCTGCACACGATCCTTCCTCCTTTTCTCAAGGATACCTCTCAATCCTGGCCTCAGTTGATGGATCGGCTGCTCATTATCCTTCATTACCTCTTCAATGCTACCGATAAGGATAGGGTGAGTGTGGATGAGCTCAAGGAAATTATCGAAGAGAATCTGCCCAAAGATAAAGACAAGGAGGGGATTGTCATGACCTTAGCCGAACATTTAATTCAACAGGGATTACAGCAAGGACTACAGCAGGGAGTTGAACAAGGATTACAGCAGGGAGTTGAACAGGGATTACAGCAGGGAGTTGAACAGGGATTACGGGAAGCCATTATGGACGTTCTGGAAACCCGCTTTGGTTCTATCCCTGCATCGGTCAAAGAGAAGGTGGCTGGTATTGCCGATCGGCACATACTCGCAGATCTGCATCGAAAGGCGATTACGGCTGCCTCAGTGACTGAATGGGAAAAATTGATCCCCATGAGTTGAATATGCATCATTCGAAAAGTAAGGACGGATCTGCCAAGGGCAGCATAAAAAATGCCTTTCCTTGATTCCCATTTTGTATAAGGAGGGAGCCCGAATGAGTCTACGAGCACAATCTTCTCAGCAAAAATCGCCTCTCTATTCAGTGGAGTTATCCAATAGACTTGCCCTGGCTGAAAGGTTGGCACTGGATGATCTTATTTCCTCCGTGAGGATAGATTGGCCCTGGACCAGATTTGTTCTTTTGGGTTCCAAGGTAAGTGGTCTGGCCGATGAAGAATCAGATTTAGACCTGCTGATAACGCTTCCCTGCCCGGTGAATGATGAAATAAGGCGGCGAATCGTTCATGAAGTTTTTGAAGTAAATCTTACTTACGGAAGTAATATCAGTGTACTTATCGTTTCGGAGGAAGAGTGGGAGAAGGGAGCTGTTTCTGTGCTTCCTATTCATACCTTTATCGAGGAAGAAGGGGTTCCTTTATGAATGAGCAAGAAAGACTAGGAGAGGTTATCCGCTATTGGCTTGAAAAAGCGAAGGAATCTCTTAGTGCAGCTCAGGATGAAATGAAAGCCGGCCGTCTTTCTTTCGCGGTAAATCGTATCTACTATGCTTTGTTTTTATGCTGTAAGTGCAGTTTTACTTCAAGAGAGGCTTCAGTTTAAAAAACACTCTGGTGTAAGAGCCGCTTTTCATCAACACCTTGTCAAACCCGGGATGGTAAGCCGTGAACACGGGCAATTGTACGATGAACTTTTCGAAGCACGGCAAAGAGGCGATTATCATAGAGCTTATCTATTTTGAAAAGAAAGTGGTGGAAGACTGGCTTCAACGGGCTCAAGGGTTTATAGACGCAATGAGCTTATTGGTCCAAAAGCATTGATCCATTTTTCATCTCCTGACTCCTGACTCCTGACTCCTTGCCCTTTACCTACCACCATATTCCCAGGATCGGAGCAACGACAAGAGGGATGAAGTTAGTGAGAAAGTGAAGAACAATGACCATGGTCAGGCTCTTCTTCCATAAAAACAGCAGAGAAAATACCAGGCCGATGTATCCTACGGTCAGCATGCCTGCTGCCCCCTCATAGGCATGCCCAAGGGCAAAAAGAAAAACCGAGAGAAGAACGCTGATCCAGGTATCGTCCGTAATCTCTTTGATCCGGCTCAGTAAATACCCCCGAAAGATTATTTCCTCGGCAAAGGCAACTACCAGGACCAGGATGCCGCCAAGGATTATTTCCCAGATGCCCGTGGGACTGAGCGATACGGGAACTTCCTCGATATGACTGAGACCCAGCCAGGTGAAAAAATCCAATATCACTCCTACGGTAAAGTAAAAGAGGGGAAAGATCGCCACTCCCCAGAGGATATGCTTTCTCATATCCTGTCTGGTCCATCCGATCCGGCAAAAGGGCTCTTTCCGTAATCTGAGCAGCCCAAAGACCAGAGCCGATAAACCGACATTCCGCAGGATAGTGACCAGGGCGGTAATGAAAAACGGGCAGGTTTCCTCCGGGCAAAATAGTCCGGCTGGAAAGGCCAGAGAAGCGGTGGAGATAGCTAAAAACAGCATCAACTCGCGGAGCTTGCTTCTCTTTGAATCCTTGTGCAATTCTTCGCCCACCTGAAAATACCTTCTCCTCTGGCTCCTCTGGCAGCCAATACGACCTGAATCAGTAGAGTGTTCAACCATCAGGTGCCGATTATACAATAAGTCGGGTAAAAGGAGAAATTGCTTTTTATGGACAAAAGAGAAAAGGCATCTTACGGGAATGGAAGAGAAACGAGAGTAAAGTGGTCTGTCCAGGTGGGCAGGTTTTTCGGCATTCCTTTGAAAATCCATATTACATTTTGGCTCCTGCTGCTGTTTGTGGCTCTGTCCTCAGGGAAGCGGGGGGGGATTCAGGGAGGAGCACAGGGGGTTGTGCTGGTTCTGCTGCTTTTTGGCTGCGTGGTCCTTCACGAGCTGGGGCACAGCGTTGTAGCCCAGCATCGGGGGATCAGGGTGAGGGATATAATCCTTTTGCCCATCGGCGGGATATCCCAGATGGAAAAAATCCCGGATGAGCCAAAGAGCGAGCTGTTCATCGCCGCTATCGGCCCGCTTATCAGTTTGACCCTTGCCCTGGGCTTCTATATCCTGGCCCGCCTGCTTGGGCAGAATACGGCTCTTCCGCAGACTTCACTCCTTGATGGGCATGTCCTGGTCAGCCTTTTCTGGATTAACCTGATTCTGGGGATTTTCAACCTTCTGCCCGCCTTTCCGATGGATGGGGGAAGAGTGTTGCGGTCTATTCTGGCCATGCGAATAGAATACCTTCAGGCTACTCACATTGCGGTCAGCATAGGCCAGATGTTCGCCATTCTTTTTTTCTTTTACGGGTTGTTCTATAACTTTTGGCTGGCCCTGATCGGTATTTTTATTTACCTGGGAGCAGAGGGCGAGGAGCATGAGACGATTTTACGCAGATCGCTCAGGAGGACGCCGGTAGGACAGGCCATAATCACCAGCTTTAACCGGCTCTCTCCGGATGATAGTTTGCAGGATGCCATGAATATTGCCTGTCATAGCCTGCAGATGGATTTTCCCGTCATGCGGGATGGTGAGCTTATCGGCCTTTTGTCCAGGGATCGTTTTGTAAAAGCCATGAGGGATCTCTCGCCGGATGCCCGTATCGGAGATATCATGAGCACCGATTTTATCACCATCCCGGATACCGAACCCCTCGATGAGGCATATTCGCAGCTCAGTGAGGCAAAAGCGAGCTTCGCTCCCGTAATGCATGAACATACCCTGGCCGGATTCATCAACCTTGAACAGATCGGCAAATACCAGATGATCTGCGGGGCAGGCCGGAAATAGATCACCTTACTGCGACTCCTGCCCTTCCATTGCCTCGATTTGCCCGAGGAAAGATCGGGCTTCCTGGTTATCCGGCTGGAGGCGAAGACTTTCCCGTATTTCGTCATATGCTGCGCGGTAGTTTTTCCGGCGAAAATAAACCGCCCCAAGGTAATAATGAGGAAGAGGATTTTCAGGGTCAAGGGCCTGGGCTCTTTGCCAGGCAATTATGGCCTTCCTGTCCTGTCCTGCCTGGGAAAAGGCCAGGCCGACATTAATAAGGTGCGTGGAAAGATCGATCCCTTTTCCTGCCAAAGCTGTCTTCCACTCGTCCAGGGCTTTATCGATAAGATCCTTTTCAAAGTAAGCATTTCCCAGGTTGAGGTGCGCTCCCGGCAGATCCGATTTGAGGGACAGCGCCTTTTCCCAGGACCGTATGGCCTGGTCGGTCTGGCCGAGGCCCTGCTGGGCCTTTCCGAGGGAATAATAGGCCAGAGGGTTCTCCGGCTGGCGGCTGAGCAGTTCCTGATATGAAGACAGGGCGGCAGGAAAGTCTCCCTTCTCAAGGTATAAAAGTCCAAGCTGGTTGTAGCCTTCAGCACAATCTTTATCCAGCCCGATAGCCCGGCGATACTCCTGCTCGGCCAGTGTATAGTCTTTCAGGGCAAAATAGGTCATACCCAGATTGATTATTGCGTTCTGGTAAGCCGGACGAAGGGCAACCGCTTTTTTCAGTTCCTCCAGGGCCTCCGCAAAGCGGCCCTGATTCAGATAGATGCTTCCCAGGTTATTGTGGGCTTCAGGGTTATTGGGATCGAGGGAAATGGCCTGCCGGCAGTACTGTATGGCCAGATCAGGTTTTCCCTGGCTGCCGTAAATAAGCCCCAGGTTATGGTATGCGGAAGTATTTTGGGAATCGATCCTGATGGCAGTCTCAAAATGGGCTGCGGCCTTGTCCAGGTTCGCCTGACTGAGAAAAAGATTTCCCGCCTGGGTATGGGCTTCGGCATAGTTCGGGTCGATCCGCAGGGCCTGCTCGATGGCGGTCATGGCCTCATCTTTTTTGCCCAGTTTGTCACAGGCAATGCTCAGATTATGGTAGATCTCAGGATATTCAGCCCAGACAAGAGCGTGCCTGAATTCATCCAGGGCAAGATCGTAACTGCCCCGCTGATAATGTATCAGCCCCAGTTGATTAAGGGCGTCGATATCGTCAGGATTAAGGCTCAGGGCTGTTTTAAACGAAGCTTCCGCCTGGTCGAAAAGCTTTTTTTCCTGATAAGCCCGCCCCAGATTGACGTGGGCGGCAGTATTGTCAGGGTTGACCTGAATGATTTTCTGAAAGCAGAGTATGGCCTGATCATAGAGGTGAGCGTAAAGATACGATATCCCCTGATCGAGATAATCGATGAGATAAATCATCTCCTTGGGATCCCGCCCTTGCGTTTCTGTGCCGGTCTTGGGTCTGGTCCATACATAGCCGAGGCTGCGCAGCCGGGCCTTTATATCCCCTTTCATTTCAACTTGCCGGACCGGTTCACCCGCGCGGGCAAGGGATTTTTTCAGCCTTTCAAGGTCGCTTTTCCCCTGGGCGGAAAGCCTGCTATCCTGTGCAGCCAGGTTCTTCATTTCGCCGGAATCTTCAGTCAGACGGTAAAGCTCTGGCCGGGGTGCCTGAATATATTTCCAATCCGGTCTTCGTATTCCTTCAAGCCTGCTCCAGCCAAAGTTAAGTTCCGGACTGAGGCTTTCCAGGAGGATTTCCTTATGAACCTCAGCGGCCTGGTTCCGAATCAGGGGAAGCAGGCTCTTTCCTGCCAGTTCAGGAATTGTGCCGAAACCATAGAGCTCAAGAACGGTGGGCAGGATATCCACGGTACTCACCATTGCCTGGATGGATTTCCCCCCGGGCAAAAGACCGCCCGGCCCCTTGATGATCAAGGGAACCCTGGTCGTGGATTCATAAATGAAAATGGCATGGGTGGCCTCCCCATGTTCACCCAGGCTTTCTCCATGATCTGCCGTAAGGATGATAATTGTCCGATCGGTCAGCCCCATCTTCTCCATTTCCTTGAGTAAATCACCAAGGCATTGATCGGTATAAGCGATTTCCCCGTCATAGGGACATTTCTGATAGCTGTGCGCAAAAGGGGCAGGAGGAGAATAAAGAGCATGGGGATCGAAATAATGGAGCCAGAGAAAGAATTTCTCCCCTCCATGTTCCTGTAACCAGGAGAGCCCAAGGCGCGTGATTTCTTCAGCTTTTCGCTCGTTGTATAAAATCTCCGTCGGCTTTCCCCGTGCCGGAAGCCTGTCTTCATAAAAATCAAAGCCCTGATCCAGTCCGAAAATTGAGTCAAGGACGAAGGCCCCAATGCAGGCGGCTGTCTGGAAGCCATGCTCTTTCATGATTTCAGCCAGGGTGCGGGCATCCTTTCCGAGAATGAAGTTACCGTTATTGCGAACACCATGTTGAATGGGGTACAGGCCGGTCATGATCGAGGAGTGGGCAGGCAGGGTGATCGGGGCAGGGGTAATGGCCTGCCTGAACATTACGCCCTGAGCAGCCAGAGCATCCAGGGTGGGGGTTTTTATCTGCTGATAGCCATAGCATCCAAGATGATCGGCCCGTAAAGTATCGATGGTGATAAGAAGCAGGTTGAAGTCATTTTCTTTTTGCCTGCTCTTCAGTGCACCGGCGGAGGGAGCTGCCTGAAAAAAGAGCAGACCCGAAAGAATGACGGCTATCCCGAAAAGATTGCCTTTACCGTAGCAGGTCGTTGTAGCCATAGGTATCCACGCCTCTTCCCTGAGCTCAGTTTTGCGGGGAGAGGAAATTTTCCTGAATGAAGTAGATGATTGACTCCTGAGGGGTCACCCCGATATTGCTGGCATAGTTATAGAGATTCGCCCCGATATAATCGGCTGTTTGATCATACATATAAAGAAAAGGAGTCTGACTGGCCAGTTCATAAAAATGGAGAGCATAGTTGAGATAATCGTACAGGGCGCAAATCTGCATAAGAGGATAATACATATTATAAGGACTCATGGTGGAATAATACGGAAGGGAGGTGGAGAAGAAGGGAGAACCATAATATCCTCCATACAGAGAATTGATCCCTCCGGAAAAGGGACTGAAATTGCCGTAATAGGGCAGGCTGTTCCAGCCGGACAGGTAATTTCCGTAAAGTCCGGGCAAGTAAAGGCCCTGGGCCGCGACTGAGGTGATAAACAAACCGATGATGAGCCCGCCAGTCAATGAGCTGACAAGAGATTTAACAAGAGAATGAGCAACTGCCCGGTTAGCTGTAAATTTCAGTAAGGAATTCAATTTCATGATCTCATCTCCTTATATGAGAGTTTATTGGAGAAATACCTGTCTCTTGACATTACCCTAATTAAAACAAAGGGGGGCCAGGCAAGCGGACCGAGCAATCTGACCTTTTTGCCCCTGCTCTCTCACTCACCCTCATGCCCCCCTCTTTACTGCATCTCAACATGCCACGGTATCAATAAATTACTTACCTGTTCTTTCATGCCTCCTTCCATTTTGCTAGATTGGCGGCAGCCCAAACACCTGGGCAGCGGTTAACAGGGATGACGGACTCACGCCCAGTCCACTGCCGTAAGCCAGAAGATACGAGAGGTTAGCCAGATCGAACAGATAGATGGCCTGCGTTGTCGGCAGTGTAGCCGGCGTTGGATCAATAAGCGAGTAGCCTGCCAATAGACTGATGGGAACAGGGGCTCCGGTTACAGGATCGAGGTATTTGGCCGGAGGCCAGGGATTTATGCCATACAACACATCAAAATAAACCAGGCCGGTCGGGCTGTTATAAAAGAGCCAGGGCGGCTGCTCACCCATGGGCCAGCCGCTGGCCGGGCCAGCCAGTGTCCACCAGGTGGGGTCCAGGGCCAGGACAGGCTGTACTGGCAGTATCGTATTGCGGCTCAATGACGTAACCAGAGGTGTCGGAGTACCCGATGCATTCGGTGGAGAGAGCAGTGGAGACCAGAGCGGCCAAAGGACATTATAGGGCGGCATGGCTGTCCAGTTTTGCGCCTGGGCTGCCGGGATAGGTGCTGCCAGCATGGCCAGGGCAAATAACACAATCACGAAATATCTTTTTTCCCTCAACATGGCAATTCCTCCTCATATATATGATCAGGTGATCATATTGGTGGCAAGCCCCAGATTTGAGCAGGTGTCAGCAGGCTGAGGAAAGATGGTCCGGTAATACCATAGGTCAGGGCATAGGTTGCATTGGCCAGCGGGATATAGTACTCCAGGTGGGCCAATGACGTTGGCAGCAGGAGACTCCAGGTAAGCGGCAGGGTAATGGGAACCGGAGCACCGGTAGCGGGGTCCTGCATATACTTGGGCGGCCAGGTATTGAGCCCGTAGATTTGATCGAAATAGAGCAATCCTCCCCCAAGAGCGGTCGGCGTGTTATAGAGAGCCCAGGGTAAAGCTTGAGCTGGGTCCCAGGCCAGACCCGGCTGTACCGGAAGTATCGTGTTTCTCGTGATATCGGTTACCAGGGGCGTACCTCCCGGTGACAGGGCAGGTGACCACAGGGGCCACAGGACATTATACGTGGGCATTGGCTGCCAGTTCGCTGCCCCGGCTGAGGTGATAACCAGCAGACTCAGGCAGCTTACGGTCAGCAGAGTGAAGGTAAAGATAATAAAGGTAGAGAGCAGGGATTTCCTTTCCTTAAACATAGGTGAATCTCCTTCTAAACCTGATAAACATGGTAAATCTTGCAGAGAATTTCTCCGGCTCCATTTTCCGGGCCTTGAGTCATCTCCTTCATTCCATAAATGTTTTCCAAAGACCATGCCTTCCCTAAAACTCCTCTCCTAGATCGGGGGAAGCCCCCAGATATCGGAATAGGTCAGGAGTGAGGCTGGATTTACTCCCAGGCCAAAGCCATAACCAAGCAGGTAGGTCAGATTGGCGGTGTCTATGAGCGACAGGGCTGTCTCTTTCAGCAACGGCAGTGAGAGAAAGGTATAATCAGGCGGCAGGGTAAGGGGAACCGGCGCGCCGCTGACAGGATCGAGAAGTTTGGCCGGAGGCCAGGGATTGAGGCCATAGACGATATCATAAAAGACCACGCCTGTCGGCGTATTATAAAAGAGCCAGGGGAACGCGGTACCCATTGAGCCGATATAGGTTGGCGTAGGATTCAGGGCCAGAACAGGCTGCACAGGGAGTATGGTATTACGGGAAAGCTCTGGAATTATCGGCGTGGGCAGGCCGGTAACCGGGCTTTTCGGTGACAGGGTGGGTGACCAGAGAGGCCACAGGACATTATACGGTGGCAGAGCCTGCCAGTTTTGAGCCTGGACCGCAGGGATGGCGAGCGTACCCGCCAGGGTCAAAAAAGATACCAGGATAACAGTAAAATATCTTGCTTTCTTATGCATAACCTCTCCTCCTCTCTATATCAGTGGCGCCACTCCCCAGATATCAGCGCTCGTCAGCAGACTGGTTATCGGCACTCCATACTGATAAGAGTAGAGAGCGTTAGCCAGAGGAATGAAGTATTCAAAGCCTTTCAAGGGGGTCGGCAGCAGAACTGACCAGCTGAGCGGCAGGGTTATTGGCTTCGGAGCCCCGGTGGCTGCATCTACCATATAGCTCGGCGGCCAGGGGTTCAAACCATAATAGAGATCATAGAACAACAACCCGCCGCCAAAGAGTGGCGGAGTGTTATAGAGGGCCCATGGTTTTCCCGTTCCGGCTGGCTGAAGCGGATCCCAGGCCAGAGCAGGCTGCACGGGAAGGATAGTGTTCCTGGTGAGGCTGGTTACCAGGGGAGTGGCTGCTCCAGTTGCCGGATTAACCGGTGATAAAGCCGGAGACCAGAGAGGCCACAGGACATTGTATGGCGGCAGTGCAGCCCACTGGGCCTGGACTACGGCGGGAAGAATAATGCTGATGGCAATTACCATAACAAAGGCAAAAATTAACGACTTCTTTCCTTTACACATACGTCACCTCATCGTCAATTTCTTGATCGCTACATTGTGAAATCACTTTAATTCATGAGGATGAAGAGGCTGGAGTGAAAAACCTCCTCCAGCCCTTGTCAATCCTTCATACTTCCAGGGGTAAGATACTCTCTCCATGATTAAATGTATGGTATTCCCCACAACTGCGCCGGTGTTAACAATGATGAGAATTGCGCTGGAGTCAGCCCGTAGAGAAAAGCATAGGTCAAGTTGGCCAAATCGATGACCGGTGCATCGTGTTTCAAGGCAGTAGGCAGCAGAGTCGAATAACCGATCGGCAAAGTAATGGGAAGCGGAGCACCGCTCGCCGGATCGGTCAAATATGGAGGCGGCCAGGGCTTGAAGCCATATATATCTTCAAAGAAGGTTATCCCTCCACCAAAAGCAGGAGGAACATTATAGGCGAACCATACCGGCCCTTTGACGTTTAAAACCGGATCCCATACTATGACCGGCTGCACGGGAAGTACGGTGTTTTTGCTGAACTCCGTGATTATCGGCGTAGCCAGGCCGGTAGCCGGATCAACAGGAGACAGGGGGGGAGACCATAGCGGCCACAGGACGTTATACGGCGGAAGTGCCGCCCAGGTCGCCTGTGCCTGCGCCGAGCCGGCACAAAGCAGGCTTCCGACAAGAGCAACCATGAAAATATATAAAGGAATTAATGATCTTTTCCTCATCACTCAGATCCTTCCAATTAATGGTTGGTTAAAAGTTGTCATTATCATAAGGAACAGGTATAATTAATCTTACTGAAAGTTGCTGTCTCACCCCCTTCCTGGATGCTCTGATGATGCCTTTTGGTCGGGTCCTTACGGTATCTGTCAAGATATCCGGGCAAGGGGGATTTCCTCCTGTCCGAGGAATCATCATGAGCAATCACATCGGGCAAAATGGTTAAGAGAGAATATTGAACATAAATTTTCAACATCTTACATCGTCTCACCTCCTTCCTTTGACATCGGCCCATCAACAAATACGTTCATCAGCCGCTCTTACTCAAGATGCCTTTCGGCTGACAACGAATGCTGATTTAAGCCGTGATGAGAGTTTTTCAGGAGAAAAATACCAAGCGGGTTTGCATCTGATGCTCAGGTTGATCTTAAATTCTCAGAACAGGGGCAAGAGAGATGGGGGATGTCCGGTTTGAGCTTCCGGATAATAATGCTAAAGGACACGGGGTATTACCAATAGCAGCACCGTGAGCGTATGGCTCCAGGTCGCCAACACCCTTCCGTACAGTTTTTATAATGCCCCAGACTGGCAATACCTGCTCCAGGACATGAAAGTATCTGCCCGAACAGAATACTATTATTAGTAACTGACCTTGACAGTCAATTCTCCTGACAGGAATGATTCCCTGTGCTTCGACAAGGGTATCTTCTTTTTGTGAACTAATTAAGATATCCAGAAATTCATCCGGCAGGAAATGAGTACACCGTGCAAAGGCCGCAGGATCAAGAGCCAGTAGAGAAATAAAAATCACCACAAATACCAGGATTCTTTTCTTTCCGCGGTTCATCGCTGTGTACCTCAAGGTCAAATAAACGGCAATAATGCTGTCAGACTCGGAAGAGCAGTGGTTGTAGTCAACGTCGTGGCAGCAGGGGTAACCTTGTTGGCGGCAGCGGCGGCAGGAGCGGCGATCGGTGCAGCAGGAGTGACGAGAGTTTGAGTCTGGTTATACGGTGGACCGGCTGGAACTGTAGAGGCCAGAAGTGCTGGCAGGAGCAGAGCAGCGGTAGGCGCTATTGTCGGAACGGTCGTTGTTGGAAGTGTTGTCGTTGGAACCGTGGTGGTCGGTGCAATTGCGGTAATAGGAACGGCACTGACGTTTACTACTGATAATGCAGGGTTGAAAATGATAGTTATAGTGGCCGCGGCATTTCTTACCATAGGCCGGGGAATACTCAGGGGAACAGGAAGCGGTGCCAAGGGAGATGGGTGCAGGGAAGGCGGAAGTGAGGGCAAGGGCAAGAAAGGCGCAGGCGTATAGAAAGCGGATGAAACAAACGGTGCAACTGGAGGGAATAGTTGGGGTATAGAGGAATAAGCCGTTTGCGGTCCAATCCCCCCGGAAAATACGGTCATCTGAGCTATGCCGGAACTGGAGGTGAATAATACAACACTTAATATTGGAAGTAAAATGGTCCACCTTTTCATTGCTGTTTCTCCTCAATACAATACTAACTCAACATAAGCTGCAAAAATTTAAAAGTTACCCCTCTGTGCTCTGTACACTTAAATGATTGGGAGTAACGGTAAAAGTGCAGAAATCCCGGGTAGAATCCCAGTAGTGGTAAGTCTTTTAACTGTGGGCGTAGCAGTTGGATTGTATGAATAGGGAGGACCAGTTGCTGCTGGAGCTGCAAGCAGTGCTGGAAGCAAAGCAAGTGCAGTAGGCGCTATTGCCGGAACGGTCGTTGTTGGAAGAGTTGTCGTTGGAACCGTGGTGGTCGGTGCAATTGCGGTAATAGGAACGGCACTGACATTTACTACTGATATCGCAGGATTGAAAATGATGGTGATCGTGGCCGCAGCATTTCTCAGCATGGGCCGGGGAATACTCAGGGGAACAGGAAGCGGTGCCAAGGGAGATGGGCGCAGGGAAGGCGGAAGTGAGGGCAAAGGCAAGAAAGACGCCGGTGTATAGAAAGCGGATGAAACAAACGGTGCAGATGGAGGGAATAGGTGGGGTATAGAGGAATAAGCCGTTTGCGGTCCAATCCCCCCGGAAAATACGGTCATCTGAGCTGTTGTGAAATCGAAAGATGCTAATAAAATGATAACCACTGTGGCGAGTGCCGCGGTCCATCTTTTCATTCCTTAATTTTCTCCTTACCAAACAAGCTGTTTTAACCTGAAACTTATCTATAAATACACGCTGCAAAGGAACTGAAAAAATACCCCCCCAAGACAGGAATTACCCCCTTCCCCTCTCTTGGGGAGTGATTTTCCAGGCTGTACGGCCCTATAAAAGCTGAGCCTATATAAACAATGATGACAAGTAGGCGAAAAGCAGAGGATTAGCCACAGAAAGAGGAGTCGGGGCGTAGAGTGAACTGGCGTAAATGATAGCAAGAATACTAAACAAGGGCGCAGGTGCTGCGGTAGTAGTTGTTGGTGTTGTGGAAACAATAGTTGCTGCCGATGTCGGAGTAACCACTGTTGGCGCTCCAATGACTACCACTCCTGCTGTCGGGCTTACGGCGGTAAGCCCGGGGGAGATGATAATGGTAGCCTGGGGCGATCTTGAAAACGGTGTCGGCAAGATTGGTGCTGGAAAGAATTGAGATGGCGGAGCCTGTACCCAGGGCATGAATGCAGGATAGGGTACAGGATATTGACACCCGCCCTCCTGAAAGGCAAATCCTGAGATAATAACGGACAACATGAGGATAAGACAAATCTTTTGAGTATGGCACATATAATGTCTCCTCCCATTTGGTAAATATATTATATTTTTATATTATATAATTTTGATCAATGCTGGGGATTTTTCATGTTTTTCTTTTAAGAGGCGGGGCATCCTGAGCTGGGGGTTTTAAGAGTGTAATCCCCGCCTGACAGCAGGTTAGAGTTTCTCTGGTAAATAACCTGCCCCCCTGGATGTTAATTGGCATAACATCCAGGGGGCTTAAGAAACTCCTCACTCCGCTATTGCAACCTTCATACCATGCCCGGCAAGAGAGCGGCATTTGAGTGTTGATCTCAAGCCCCCTGCCTGGATATTTATCTGAAATTTTTCATGAATGCCCTCATTGGGAAAGGATTGACAGGATTGGAGAGTACAACACCTGAATGGCCGGATAATAGCAAAAATAGAGTCTATTTTTAAGACTGGCGTAGCAAAAATGGACGAAAATAGAATTTCCCGGATCGATTTTCTCATTTTATCAATTCGGATTTTACCTTGAAAATAACGAAAACATATAATATCATAAGCTGATTAATCTTGTTTTTGAGGGAATTTTTCATGACCCGATGGAATACTGACAAGTGCAGGGGATGGGAGTGATCAGATGGCCTCAACTAAAATGCCGGGAGAATTCCGGTTAATCGAGCGTGTTCAGGCTCTGCTTGCTCCGGTTACTGATGAGAAGCAGGTTATTCTCGGCATCGGAGATGACTGCGCAGTGCTTGAGGGATCGGGAGGAAAATATTCTCTGGTCACGACCGATATGCTGGTCGAGGATATTCACTTCAGCCGGGCCTTTTCCTCCCTCCGTGAGATCGGCCAAAAGGCCATGCTCGTGAATATCAGCGATATTGCGGCCATGGGCGGAGAGCCGAGGTTTGCCTTTATCTCTCTGGCCCTTCCCCCATGCCATACCCTGGAAGAGTTTGATGAGCTGTGGCAGGGCCTCATCGAGGCAGCCCAAAAGCATTCTCTCCTGATTCTGGGAGGAGATACGAACGCCAGTTTTCCCCGGATCAAGAGCCGTGGTCTGGTGATTAACGTCACCCTGATCGGGGAAGTCTGGCCTGCCCAGATGATCACCCGCACGGGAGCGCGGGAGGGGGATATGATCCTCCTGACCGGACAGATCGGCGATTCGGCTGCCGGGCTCGACCTCTTGACTATAAGCAGGCATCCCCGTGCTCAGGGGGCCGGGCTTAACCCCGAAGACACCCGGTATCAGCAGGCGGTCCGCAGGCACCGGGTTCCCGTTATCCGCCTTGCTGAGTCCAGGATCATCAGTCAGCATCATCTGGCCACCGCCATGATCGATGTCAGTGACGGGGTGGCTGGAGACTTGCGGCATCTGTGTTGCCAGGGGGAGGTAGGGGCTATCCTTTGGCCTGACCGCATTCCCGTGTCAGAAGCTGCGGCTGACGTTGCCCGGATGCTCGGCCAGGATCCCCTCACCTATGCTCTCTGCGGCGGGGAGGATTATGAACTGCTCTTTACCGCTTCGCCTGATAAGGCTTATGAGGCCAAAAGAATAATTGAGCGGGAAACCGGCACACCGGTCAGTATCATCGGTGAGATTACCGAAAAAACCAGGGGCATTCACCTGATCGATGCCCAGGGACAACTCACCCCTGTTCCGGAAGCGGGATTTGATCACTTCAAAAAAGAACGACAAGGAGAAGAATAATCATATGGAAGATTCAGGATTGGAAAAGGAGCTTCAGCAGGCTTCGCATTTCATTCAGGAGCAAACCGGCATTGTTCCTGCGATCGGCATTATTCTGGGCACCGGTATGGGGGCATTGCTCGACAGGCTGGAGGAGGCCGTGGCTGTCCCCTATGCCCGGATTCCGGGCTTTCCCTGCTCAGCAGGGCAGGAGGAGAGTGAACGGGAGCGGCTGTTCCTTGGCAGACTTGCCCAAAAGCCTGTTCTTATCCTTCCCAAGAGGTTCCATTATTACGAAGGGTATACCGGACACCAGGTTGCTTTCCCGGTCAGGGTCATGAAGCAGCTTGGTGTGCGGACCATGATCGCCTGCAACGCTGCCGGCGGGCTCAACCCCCTGTTCAAGGCCGGGGACCTTATGGTCATCGTGGACCATATCAATCTTATGGGAACCAGTCCCTTGATCGGCCCGAATCCCGATTGGCTGGGGCTCCGGTTTCCCGATATGAAAGATGCCTATGATCCACAACTCATCAGCCTTGCCGGGCAGATTGCCCTTGAGGAAAGAATACCTCTCCATAAGGGTGTCTATGTCGCCGTTCACGGGCCGAATCTCGAAACCCCTGCCGAAACCCGGTTTCTTCGGGCAACCGGTGCCGATGCGGTAGGAATGTCTACGGTACCTGAAGTCATTGTCGGCATTCATGCGGGCTTGCGGATACTCGCCTTTTCAATCATCAGCAATGTCAATCTGCCCGATGCGTTTCAGGCGATCAGCTATGAGGAAGTTGTTGCCGTGGCAGCCAGGACTGAAGTTACCCTGAGATACCTTATCGAGAAGATCGTAGCCCGGATTGAGGTTTAAGCATCTGGCCTTAATAATGATTCTCAATTGCTTATATTACAATAAAAACAAAGACAAAGGCAAAGGACACCACAGAGACACAGAGGCACTGAGGTACACAGAGTAAAGCAGAGGAGTGGGAGTAAACAAATGTCGGGTGGGGCTTTTCACCCCTCCCCAATACCAGAGGCGAGCAGTGAAAGAGAAAAAGGAGAAGCAGCATGACACCGATTGAAACGTCAGACCGCCAGCAGGCCGATTCACTTATCCTGGGCCGATGGCTCCTGTCTATGGCCCCCCGGTCAAACCCGCTCGAATATGGCGGCGTGGCCATTAAGGCTGACAGGATCCTCGACGCAGGCCGCGCTGAGGAGCTTGAGCAGAAATACCGGGCCAAAAAAGTCTATCATCTCCCCCACCATTTGATTATGCCGGGTCTTATCAATGCCCACACCCATGCGGCCATGACCCTCTTCCGGGGGCTGGCGGATGACATCCCCCTGATGGACTGGCTGCAAGGGTATATTTTCCCCGCTGAGCAAAAACTGTCGGACAGCCTGGTCTACGCAGGCACACAGCTTGCCTGCCTGGAGATGATGCTTTCGGGAATCACAACTTTCTGCGATATGTATCTTTTTGAAAAATCCGCAGCCCAGGCTGCACGGGACATGAACATGCGCGCTATCGTGGGTGAGGTCCTCTACGATTTTCCCTCGCCTAATTATGGCCCGCCGGAAGCGGGTTTTCAATATACCGAAGAGCTGATTCAGCAATGGCAGGGCGATCCGCTCATTTATCCTGCCGTGGAGCCTCATTCTCCCTACACCTGCTCGCCTGAGCTGTTGAAAAAATGTAAAGAGATAGCTGAAAAATATGATGTCTCCCTGATTATTCACCTGGCTGAAACCAGGCAGGAAGCGCAGATAATCCAGGAGCGGTACGGGAAGAATCCCGTGCAGCATCTTGCGGCCCTGGGAGTGCTGGACCATCAGCTCCTGGCTGATCATTGCGTCTGGCTGGAGGAGCAGGATATCGAACTCTTCAAAGAGCGCAAGGTCAGGGTGGCCCATATGCCCGAAAGCAACATGAAGCTGGCTTCAGGCATCGCCCCTGTTCCCCGCCTGCTCGAGCAGGGAATCATCGTGGGACTTGGCACCGATGGATGCGCCAGCAACAACAACCTGGACCTTTTTCAGGAAATGGATACGGCTGCCAAGCTCCACAAGGTATCTACCGGGGACCCGACCGTCATGAGAGCGCAGGCAGTGCTGGAAATGGCCACCATCGGGGGAGCCCGCGCCGTCGGCCTGGAGCATGAGATCGGCAGCCTGGAGCCGGGAAAGAAGGCGGACCTTATCGCCCTTAATCTCAACCAGCCGCACCTTTTGCCATTGTACAATATCCATTCTCACCTGGTCTATGCCGCGCGGGGGGCTGATGTTGACAGCGTCTGGATCAACGGCGAACTGGTGGTCAAAGACCGCTCACCCGTCAAAGCCGACCTTGAAAGGATCCTGCACCAGGCCGGGGAGTTGAAAGAGCGGGTACTTGGGTTTTTGAAACAATGAGTTATCGAGAACCGGACATTGAGGTTTCCACCAGGTGTTTTTCTCTGTGCCTCTGTGCCTCTGTGTCTGTGTGGTTTCTTTTGTCTTTTTTTTGTCTTTGTATTTTCCCTGAGGAGATGCGATGCAGAATGCTGATTTATTGATTTGCGGAGGGAAGGTGCTGACCCTGGATGAGGGGGATACAATTCTTGATCCGGGAGATATTGCCATCAGGGGAGACACCATCCTGGAGATCGGACAGAATTTACCGGAAAAATACCAAAGCTCCACAACCCTGGATGCCAGGGACCAATTGCTCATGCCGGGTCTCGTCAATGCTCATGCCCATGCGGCCATGACACTCTTCCGTGGTCTGGCCGATGACCTTGCCCTGATGGACTGGCTGGAAAATCACATCTTCCCGGCTGAAAACCGGTTCATGAGTCCGGAGCATGTTTATCTGGGAACCCTTCTGGCCTGTTGTGAAATGATCAGATCCGGCACCACCACCCTGTGTGATGGATATTTCTTTGAAGAAGAGGCCGCCCGTGCTGTCCATGACGCTGGCCTTCGGGGTGTCATGG
Source organism: bacterium (assembly GCA_040755755.1). Lineage (NCBI taxonomy): Bacteria > bacterium. The sequence continues at coordinate 86,042 of JBFLZW010000069.1, forward strand.
CCCAGGGAATCATCGATTTTCCTTCTCCCGATGCTCCCGATCCCCAGGAAGGTTTGCGTCTGGCTGAAGAGTTTATCTGCCGGTGGAAAGGGTCGGACCGGATCAGACCGGCGCTCTTTTGTCATTCAACCTATACCTGCGGTCCCCAAACCATCCGGGAAGTTAAAAAGGTGGCTGAGAAGCATCATGTTCCCCTTGGCATTCACCTTGCGGAAACGCAGCAGGAAGTCCGGGAAATCATGCAGCGGTACGGAAAACGGCCGGTCCGGCATCTGGCCGATCTTGGCGTCCTGGATGAGACGCTCATGGCCGTTCATTGCGTATGGCTTGATCCGCACGAGATCGACCTGCTCCACAAATTCAAGGTAAAGGCAGTCCATGTGCCGGAAAGTAACATGAAGCTGGCCAGTGGCATATCGCCGGTTCCTGCTCTTCTCCAGAGGGGAATAACGGTTGGACTCGGCACCGATGGCTGCGCCAGCAATAATGACCTCGATCTTTTTCAGGAGATGGATAGCGCAGCCAAGCTCCACAAGGTCTTCGCTCAGGATCCCACTGTCCTCAACGCCAGGCAGGTTGTTCGCATGGCCACTGCGGAAGGGGCCGCAGTATTGGGCCTGCCCCGTGAGATCGGCTCACTCGAACCTGGCAAGAAGGCGGATATAATCACCCTCGACCTTCAAAAACCTCACCTTCTGCCCCTGTATAACCTGTATTCTCACCTGGTGTATACCTTCAACGGTGCCGATGTCAACAGCGTGATAGTCAATGGAACCCTGCTCATGAGAAATCGAAAATTCCTGCACCTGGATGAAGATCAGCTCCTGGAGCGCATTGTCGATCTGTCCGGGGAGATTACCAAAGTTCGATAAAATTAAAGTAATCAAGATGCATATTTGACGGTTTGATATCACGTTGGATATAATTAAAAGTAATTAAAAATCGTAAGGAGGAATAGTGATCAAACGTCTGTCCTGATAAATATTTAAATTTATTATAACTTTATTCAGTAATCAACAAGAGGATATTGCTAACCGATGGACAGCCATAAGGGATCACAATTCAATCTGTTCATACCAATTGATGGTTCCGAAGAGACCCTGATCTACAACACGCTGCGCGGTTCGGAAGTGGTGGTTGACAGCCATCTTCGGGCTCTCATCGAAACAGGCCGACAATCCGGAAAGACGCTGTCTTCTGCCGATCAATCCAACCTGGAGCAGCTCAGGGAACTTGGCATTATCGTTTCTGAATATGTCGATGAAGACCGGGAGCTGGAATACTGGTTTCAGAAAATCAAATTTGATAATTCTGACTTGACTGTCACGATCCTGCCCACCTTTGCCTGTAATCTGAGATGTACGTACTGCATCCAGGAGGATATCAAGACCAGTGCCTTTATGGACGGCGAGACCTGCAGCCTGGCAGTAGCCTGGATTACGAAGAAGCTGGAGCATGTTTCACCGCGAGCTCTGACCATTTTATTTTATGGCGGCGAGCCTCTTTTGAACATGCCTGCCATTCATTACCTGAGCCGGGCGCTCCATAAGGCGACTGCGGACAGGGGAATTGAGCTGGCCATTCATATCGTCACCAATGGAGTTTTTTTGACCGGCGAGATCGTGGATTCACTCCTGCCTCTTGGTCTTCGCGGCATAAAGATAACCTTGGATGGCGATGAGGAGGCTCATGACCTCAAACGTCCCTTTCAGAATGGAGAGGGCACTTTTCAGCAGATATTCCGGAATCTGGTTGAGATTTATGGCCGGGTGCCCATCCGCCTGGGAGGAAATTTCGATGATTCCACCAAAGAATCTATCCCCGCTCTTCTCGATCGCCTTGTTGAAGCAGGCATCAAAGAGAAGATAGAGCAGGTCCATTTTAAACCGATAATCACCAGTCTGGCCCACAAGAAATCGAATGGAGGCGGCTGCGAGGTCTGCACCTTCTCCGATGTAAGGCCAGAAGACATTCTCCGGATCAGAAGAGAGATCGAACAGAGGGGCTTTCACCCCAATAACGGCATAGCTCTGGGGCCGTGCTCCGTCATCAAGGAGCACTCGTATACCATAGATCCCTGCGGCAGAATCTATAAGTGCGGCGGTTTTGCCGGGATGGAGGAATTTGCAGTTGGTGATATCCGAAGCGATTCCTTCAATTACCGGCTGACTGAATTCATGACCGCAGACCTTTGGAAGAAATGCCGCGGATGTCCCTATATTCCTCTGTGCGGAGGAGGCTGCCGAAACAGTGCTTTCCTGAAAGGAGGTGACTTTCTCCAGCCGGCATGTGAGCGAAGGTACTTTGATCAGGTAGCCATCCCGTTGATTAAAGAGGAATACCTCGAGATCATCAGCCAAGGAGGTGAAATTCAATGAAGATCATCAAGAAGGGCAGTAAAATTGTCGTTCCGAGGCCTGATTGTCAGGTAGTCATTGACTGGAGGTAAGATCATCGGATCGGGATGTATATTTATCGTAAGGCGGAAAAGTTTGCAGCAGGGCTGGATCCAAAAGGTCCAGCCCTGATTTTTGTGATCACCACACCTTTATCACTCTGAGGATGCTTTTTACCGATGCAGGTTAAAAAATCAGCCACTTTGTCTTTCCGTGTCTTTATTCTTATTCTCTTTTCCCTGGGACAGGTCTCGTGCCGGAATAAGGATAAAAAGGTACCTGCCCGATCATTCGGAGGCACCCTTACTATCGGCAAGATTACCAGCTCAAATACTACCTTAAATCCTCTCCTGGAGACCACTGGCGTCTCAGCCCATCTGGTAAATATCATATTCGATGGCCTGGTCAGACTGGGGGAAAAAGGCGAAATCCTGCCATGCCTGGCGGATTCCTGGGAGATCGGTGAAGGAGGCCGGGAATTTACCTTTCACCTCAGAAAGGGGGTAAAGTTCCATGATGGTCACCCGCTTACCGCCGATGACGTAGCATTTACTCTGGATCTGGTCAGAGACCGTCAGGTAATGAACGATCTTATCTGTATTACTAGTCAAATTCAGGAAATAAAAATCAGGGATCCCTATACGATCAGTATTCACCTGGACAAGCCTTCAGCCTCTTTTATCCATGGACTGACTCTGCGCATCGTACCCAGGCATCTTCTTCAGGATAAGGATATCCGCACTGCTCCATTCAATTATCATCCGATAGGCACCGGTCCCTTTCGTTTCGTCCGATGGGCTTCGGACAGGATCGAGCTTGGGGCGAATGAGGAATACTTTCTCGGAAGGCCGCATCTTGACCGGATTGTGGTAAGAATGTTCGCCAGTCAGCGCCTTATCTGGGCAAACCTGATGAAGGGAGATATCGATGCCTTTGAGCTTCTCCAATCCGACTCATACGAGATCGTTACAAGAATTTCCTCTTTCAATGTCTACTCCGCCTTGCGACCTTACTATTATCTCATCGGTTTTAATATGACCAATCCTCTGTTTCAGGACAAAAGAGTCCGCCAGGCACTGAATTACGCCATAGATAAAAAGGGCATTATCAGCAGGGTATTACACGGGAGAGGGAAGGTTTCATCAGGCACCGTCTTCCCCGGTTCCTGGGCTTTTGATGACAGGATTGGGCCATACCCGTATGATCCTCGCAAGGCCGTGCAGCTCCTGAAAGATGCGGGATGGCAGGATACCGATGATGATCACATCCTGGATAGAGGCAAGCAGCCCTTTGAATTTCATCTCCTCCTGCCCGAAGGTCATGATGAGCTTGAAACCGCCTCTCTCATGATTATGGAGCAGTTATCGAATATCGGAGTAAAGGCTATGGTAAGAAAGCTGCCCGTGAACATTTACAGCCAGGAGCATCTTTTTGCCAGGAAGTTTGAAGCTGCCTTCACGTATGCCCTCGCCGGCAGTGATCCTGATAAAAATTATCAGTTCTGGCACTCCTCACAGATCAAGGCAGGGCTTAATTTCTCTTCGTATCATAATCCCAGGATCGACCTGTTGCTTGACCAGGGCAGAAATACCCTCGACCAGGAGCAGAGAAAAAGCATCTACCGGCAATATCAGGAGGAGATGCTGGATGATCCTGCGGGTATATTTCTTTTCTGGCGGGAGTATCTTCTTGGTGTAAGCAAAAAATTTGGCGGGGTAGAGATCTCTTCGTATGGAGTATTCAATAACATCCGCGAGTGGCACATGCTCCAATGAGCGTGGGTGGTACACCGCAAAATCTCCCAAAAACTCACATGCACTTGATTTACTTCAACCTTTATCGAAAACAGGCAGTTTCTTTGGTTAAAAAAATACTCAATCTCATTTCCCTCCGATTAACTGACCCCCCCATGCCGAAAAATCATTTAGCAGTCAATTAAAGGGAAAGGGTGCAAGGCGGAAGTTTAAAACTGAAATTATCCCTGCCCCTACTCCATGGTGAATGATTTTACCTAGATAATTTCACGAATTTTACTGATACCACACTGGCCTACCCCGGAGGGCCGAGTGAAGAGCACAGGACCCTCTATGGATGAGCTTTGTCGTTTCGCCAGTCGAATTCTCTTGACATATCATCCTCAGAATGGAATAAAGGTACAGCTAGATTTTCTCTCCATGTCTCCGACATCGTTTAAACTCATTCAATTAGATATGGTTAATTTCAACCTTTTACCAGGAAAAATAAGGAAGTAGAAAAATGGGGCCTTTCAGGAAAAAGGAATTAATCGGGCTGGACATCGGTACCAATTCCCTTAAGCTGGCCCAACTGAAAAAGAATGCCAAGGGGTATGAGCTGGTCAAGGCGGGGTTAAAACCCTTGCCTCAGGGAGTTATTTCCGAAGATGAGATTCTGGACAAGCAGGTGGTCATCGAGGCCATCAGACAATTGGTCCAGGAGCAAAAGATCTCCATTAAAAATGTTGCCACCTCGGTGTCCGGGCGATCAGTAATTATCAAGAGAATCAAGCTGCCGGCTATGAGTGAAGATGAGCTGATGGAATCCATCCTCTTCGAGGCCGAGCAGTATATCCCCTTCGATATCAATGATGTCAGTCTGGATTTTCAGATCATGCAGAATGCTCTCAAAAAAGATGAAGGGGAGATGGATGTCCTCCTGGTAGCGGTTAAAAAGGAGCGCATCCAGGATATGGTATCGATCATTACCAAGGCCGGCCTTAATCCTTCGGTCATCGATATCGATGTATTTGCTCTGGAAAACCAGTATGAGCTGAATCATGCTCAGGAGTCGGGCAATTATGTAGTTCTGCTCGATATTGGTGCTGATACCATGAATATGAATATCTTATGGGAAGGGGGAACGGTCTTTACCCGTGATGCCTCACTGGGAGGAAATGATTACTCCAAGATTCTGCAAACCAGCCTGGGACTGGACTTCGCTCAGGCCGAAAAGCTGAAGCAGGGAGAAAGTGTCGAGGGGGTTGCAGCGGACCAGGTGGTTCCATTGCGGGAGAGTTTTTATGAGGAAATTTTCTCGGAAATTCAGCGGTCCTTTGATTATTTTCGGGCTACGGCGGACAATATTCCGATAACCAAAATTCTGCTCAGTGGAGGCACATCCAAAGCAGATGGGATCGATCTGGCTCTGGCCCACCGGTTTGAAGTGGAAGTGGAAAAGGTTAACCCTTTTCGGAAAATCCAAATCAATTCGAATCAATTTGACACCAACTGGCTAACCTCCGTGGCTCCCACGATGGCCGTGGTTGTCGGATTAGCCCTCAGAAGGATGGATGACCGTTGATCAGAATCAACTTGCTTCCCCAAAAAAAGAAAGCTCTTGCTGTCGGGCGGGAATTGATGACCGGAGTCATCTTCCTGGTACTGCTGATCGGAGCAGGGACTCTGTGGTATTATCAGTTGAATTTTAAGATCAAGAGTCTCCAAAACCAGATCAGTGAGACGAAACAGAAAATCGAGACATCTCAGGTCGAGATGGAGAAAATCAATAAGCTGAAAGAAGAGAAAAAGGAAGTGGAGAAAAAGCTCAACCTTATTAAGGAGTTGAAATCGAAGCAAAAAGGCCCTGCTCCATTACTGAATCAGCTTTCCCTGATCATCCCGGATGAAACATGGCTCTCCTGCCTGGCCACGAAGGGGCCCCAGCTTACTCTGGAGGGAATGTCACTGACGGCCAATAATGTGGCTGACTTTATGAAGAGCCTTGAGAACACCAGGGTGCTGACCCAGATAGAGCTGGATAAAACCGAGCAGGAATCCATGGCCGATAACAAAAAGGTACAAAGGTTCAAGATCACCTGCAACCTTACTGATTCGAACTCTCAAGATTCGAATTCTCAAGTGAAATAAGCAGATACGTACGTCCGGAGAAGGTGAAAGATCTATGAACATAAAGGCTCTCAACAACAAGCTGGCTTCCCTGCCTCGGGGGAAAAAAATTCTGCTCCTGGTCTCTGTCAGCGTGATGGTCGGTACTTTTTGGTACTATACTCTTCTGGGGCCCAAACAGGCTGAAATCAGCCGGATGAACGATGAACTCGCCAGCCTGAACAAGGCATTGAAAGAGAATCAGGAGGTCTGCAAAAACATCCCGGCCTTTCAGCAGGAGGTAGAAAAAGTCCGGCAGGATTTTCTTCTCGCTCAGATCCAATTACCCACGGAAAAGGAAATCCCCACCCTCCTGAAAAAAATTGCTGACCTGGGAAGTAATGCCGGGCTTGAATTCGCGCTTTTCAAGCCGCAGGCAGAAGTCAAGAAGGAATTCTACCAGCAGCTCCCTATCGATATCAAGGTACGGGGGCCCTACCACAACGTAGCCAATTTCTTTCAGCTCATCAGTGCCCTGGACCGTATTGTCAACATTGAAGAATTTAATATGGGAAACCCTCAATTCACGGGTAATCTTGTCACTCTCGAAACCACGTGTGTCGCTACCACCTATCGGTTCCAGCCGAACGCTTCGCCGGAAGGCAAGCAGCAGCAGGAAGGTGCCTCTTCAGGACAAGGAGAAACAGATGCAGGAACACAGCAAGAATAGAAAACCGCTTATTATTCTTCTCTTTCTCCCGCTGGTTTTCGGAATGTCGCCGGTGGAGATCGACCCGGTGGGGAAAATACGGGATCCTTTCAAATCACCTTTTGCCGTAGAGCTTATGCGGGCTCCGGAACTGCCTTCCTCGCCGCTCCTCAACTATGACCTTCCCGAGCTCAAACTCGTCGGCATTGTCTGGGGGGAACTGGGGAGAGCAGCCGTTGTGGAGGCACCCGATGGAAAATGTTATCTGGTTAAAAGGGGTGAAGAGATTGGCAAAATGAAGGGGAGAGTCATCGAGATCGGTAACGATCACATCAACATTCAGACCATAGTAACGGACTATCTGGGAAGGACAAAGACGGAAGAGACTACAGTCAGACTCTACAAAGAAGGGACCCCTGTTCCTGCTGTCGTCAGCAGATAAAAGTGCGGCAGGATAGAGGAGGGGATGATCTCGTGCAAGCGGATTGGATACGATCGATTATCCATGAGAGAGACCGGAAAATTTCAAAGGTGAAAAACGGCACCTGAGCGACCATACCAATATTCGTCTTGGGTGGAGGGGGACACCCTGTCCCGCAAGGGGGAAGAGAATGGATTCCAGATGGGGATGTAATCGGCTGAAAACCCAAGCCAAAGTAATCCTGATCCTGTTCCTGTGCTGCCAAGGAAGCGCTTGCAGTTTCGGTAACCGCAAAACCGCCAATGCAATACCTCCCAAGCCAGCATCCACTTGGGAAGTCAATAAGACTCAAAATAATTCAAATTCATCACCGGATCGAGCATCGGGAGCTGCTGCAGGGCTGGACTCGACAACCCAGGCGGCAGCCGCCGGTAATTTATCCTCACCCGCTTCCGGCTCCGCAGATCAGTACCTTTCACGAGAGCCGATCCTGGAGCAGGACATCTCAACCGAGCCGGTCCTGGAGCGGGATATCATCCGGTCATCCAGCCGGGCTTCAACCAGAGGCAATTCTTCTCAGCATGATGATGCCAGGTTTCTTTCCGTCAAGTCCGCTCATGACCAAAATCCTTCGAAAGCTGCGGCCTCCCAGCCCGTTCCTCAAAAAGTTTATCACGGCAAGCCTATTTCGCTTGATTTTCAGGATGCGGATATCAGGTCGGTGCTTCGGATCATCGGCGAAGTCAGCAATCACAATCTGGTTGTTGATCCGGACGTCAAGGGAAGGGTTACGGTCACCCTCCAGAATCCGGTTCCGTGGGATCAGGCACTGGATATTATTCTCAAGACCAACCAGTTGGCCATGAGAATGGAAAACAACATCATCCGGATAGAGACTCACAAAACCTACATGGAAGAGGAAGATGCCGTAGTGAAGGCCATTCTGGCCAAGCAGTTGGCCGAGCAGACACAGAAAAACAGCCGGCCGCTGAAGACGGAAATTATCCGGGTCAATTATGCCCAGGCCAGCAAACTCAAAGAGCAGATCAGCCCTATCCTCAGCGATCCCAAGGGATTGCAGGAACCCTCATCCATCATTGTGGATGAGCGGACCAATTCCCTGATCGTTAAGGACCTGCCGGAGAATCTTGCCAAGATCAAGGAAGTCCTGGCCAATCTGGACCGGGAGACCCCGCAGGTCATGATTGAAACCCGGATTGTTGAAACCAGCAAAGCCTATATGAAGGAACTGGGCATCCGGTGGGGTGGAGAATATGGAAAGCAAACCAATTATCGCTTCCCCCGGACCATTGGTATTTCGGGAGGTCTCAACGACAGCTATGCAGTCAACCTCTCCAATAAAAATGATGCCTTTGGAGGCATCGGATTCAATCTGGGACATATCAATAATCTCGTCAAGCTCAACTTCGAGCTTGAATCCATGGAGTCTCAAGGCAAGGGGAGAATCGTTTCCAATCCCCGAATCGCCACCCTGGATAATGAAAAGGCGGAAATCAAAAGCGGGTCTCAGATTCCTTACCCATCCGTGGACAAGGATGGAAATCCCTCCACCAAATTTATCGATGCGGTAATCAAACTGGGAGTCACTCCTCATATTACCCCGAACGAATACATCACCCTGGAGATTGAGGCGGATAAGAGCGAACCGAATTGGGCTCAGACGGTAAATGGCGTCCCGGCAATTACCACCCGGACAGCTACCACCAAGCTGATTGTCAGGGACGGAGACACCACGGTAATCGGAGGGCTCTATCAGCGCACTCAGCAGCAGAGTGAGCGGAAAGTGCCCTGGTTTGGCAATATTCCCGGCATCAGGTGGCTCTTTAGATCACAGGGTGCTGTTGAAAACTACGACGAGTTGCTGATCTTTATTACCCCCCGGATTGTGAAAAAAAACGGTTAGCCCTTATTTGAGGAGAGATGGAAAGATGGCCGAGAATATTCCTGCAAAATCAATCCTGACATTGGTAGCATCGATGGTGCTCGTTATCAATTCCTTCCTCGTAACCTCGTGCAGCAAGACTCCTTCAGACGATGCTCCGGGTAAAAGTGAACAGAATATTACTCCCGGCGGTTCTGCTGATACAACCGGAATGAGTGCTATCAGATTGTCTTCAGAGAATGGCAATACGGTCATTGGTATCAACAGCAACCTGGAGATCAGAGTAGACCTGATGACCAAGAGCGGCCAGCCGGTGAATGGCAAGACGATAATAAACTTTGAACTGAGTGATCCGACACGGGGCAGGATTACCAGCCCGGCCATAATCAGCGAAGGAAGCGGAACGGTTAATTTTATTTCGAAGGATAGCGAAGGGATCGTCACCCTTACCGCCAGCAACGAAAAAGGGGATATCAAGGGAACCCTTGATATTCAGGTTTCCGATGTTCCTCCGCCAGCGACATTGGACATCAGCGCCGACCCTCCCCGGATATCGATCAGGGGAACATCGCACATCATCGCGACTGTATTGGATAAGAATGGCAATTCAGTAAAGGATGGAACACAAGTTAATTTCATGGTCAGCAAAGATGCCTACGGTACAGTAACTGAAAGCGCCTTGACTATCAGCGGGAAAGCATCGGCTACCTTCACGGCTGCTGAAACTTCCGGCGAAGTTGAAATTACCGCCACATCCGGCTCAGCATCAGAGACTACTCAAGTAACCATTGCCAGCGCCGATGTAGGAAGCATAGAGTTTGTATCGGCAGTACCGAATATCGTGGGCTTGAAGGGAGCGGGACAGGTCGAAGTTTCAGCGGTTACTTTTTTGGTTAAAAACAGCCAGGGAACTCCTGTCCAGGATGCCCAGAGCGTATATATTGAATTATTTGGTCCGGGCGGCGGAGAGTACCTTGAAGAGGTCGGTCGGGAAACAATTACCGTCAGCACGGAAAATGGTGCAGCCAGAGTGAATTTTCACAGCGGGGTAATTCCCGGGCCGGTGACACTCAGAGCAACCGTGACCGCCGCGGGAGGAAACAAACTGTCAACCTCTTCGGGAATAATTTCCGTAGGTGGCGGGAAACCTACGGAGAGCCAGTTCTCTCTATCCGCTTCCGTCTTGAATCTTGAAGGTCTGGCGTATGATGGAATCGAATCGAAGATAAACATCAATCTCGCCGACCGATATGGCAATGTCGAGGTTCTGGAGGGAACGACGGTCTCCTTCTATACCGAGAGCGGGGGTATCTCCCGGTCGGTAGCCATGAATAAAACAGGCTCCGGATCGGTTACTTACCGGACTCAGCGCCCCATTCCTCATAAAACTCTTCCTGAACAGTCCGAGATTGACTTTATGGATCAACTCCATTCCCTGTTCAATATTCCAATGAACTATACCGATCCTAACAGCCCGAATCCCCGCGATGGTCTGTGTACGATTATCGCCGTTGTTGACGGGGAGGAAGAGTTCACCGATCGGAATGCGAATGGACAGTATGACCCCAATGAACCATTTATCGATTCATATAGTGATATTTTTATCGACATGGACGACGACAACTCCATTGATGAAGAATTTGAAGACCTGGTAATTGACCAGAACAACAATGCAGTATTTGATGGAGAAAACGGGCGCTGGGATGGAAATAAAAAAATTTATAAAGCCATCAATCTGCTGATTACCGGCGAACCATCAATCCATACCGATATTCATACCCAGCTGAGTTCGGTCCCGAATGGTATCGTTACCAGTAAAAGCTCACTGGTTTTCCATGTATTTATCGGCGATCGTAATTTCAATATCCCGATTGGAGGAACATCCTTTTCCATCTCGACTGATAAGGGTAAATTAAGCGGGACAAAATCCTATATATTTGGAAATACCTGCTCCACTGCCGGAGGGCCAATCTTTTCCTATGTCCTGTCGTATGAAAACGAGAAAGACCCGCCATCGATGGCTGAAGTGACTATGAGCCTGTCCTGGAAGGGACAGACGAAATCATTGAGCTGTGCCGTACCGGTAGGTCCGGCCTCAAGCGGACCGGTGAACATCGTCAGCGACGATGTCGGAAGCATCGAGTTCGTATCGGCAACCCCTGCAGCTATCGGGCTGAAAGGATTAGGACAGGTTGAAATTTCAACGGTTACTTTCCTGGTTAAGAACAATAAGGGAACTTTTATCCAGGATCCCCAGGATGTAAGCTTTGAGCTCTTTGGACCTGGTGGCGGAGAGTATCTTGAGGAAGGAGACCCGAATATTAATCAGGGCAAAACAGCCACAGTCAGCTCAGAAGGGGGTATGGCCAGAGTGAATGTTCACAGCGGTATAATTCCCGGCACCGTGACACTCAAGGCAACCGTAGCAATGGCAGGAGGCACCACCCTGACGGCGTATTCAGGGACAATTTCCATAGGGGGAGGAAAACCTTCGGAAAGCCATTTTTCGCTGTCGGCAGTTAGTCCCCTGACCCCACCCCACCCCTACGTCTCAGGCGGTCCTCTCAATCTCCCGGGACTGGCTTTTGATAATTTCATATCAGAAATATGGGTTCATCTGGCTGACCGCTATGGCAATGTCGAAGTCCTGGAGGGAACGACGGTGTCCTTCTACAGCGAGGCAGGCGGTATCAACCGGTCGGCGGCCCTGGATCAAAGCGGTTCCGGGGTAGTTACCTTTAGAACCCAGGACCCTGTTCCGTATAAGACACTCCCGAAAGAGTATGAAATCACCTTTATGAACCGATTAAATTCTCTGTTCGGTATTCCTATTGACATCACTGATCCTGAGAGTCCAAATCCACGGGATGGCCTGTGCACGATTGTCGCGGTCGTCGATGGGGAAGAGGAGTTTACCGATACCAATGCCAACGGGCAATTTAACCCCACCGAACCCTTTGTCGATACCTATGACGATATTTTTATTGATATGGATGATGATAATATCATTAATACGAATTTTGAAGATTTGTTAATTGACCTGAACGGAGATTCAGCCTTCGATGGAATAAACGGCCGATGGGATGGAAATAAGAAGATTTGTAAAACCATTAAGCTCCTGCTGACCGGTGAACCCTATATCTGGACAAACCTTGAGACCAACCTCTGGCAGATAGGGGGTATAGTTACACCGTCTAACCCGTTGTATTTCGAGGTGTTCATTGGAGACCGCAACTATAACATACCCTGTGGCGGGACCTCCTACAGCATCTCAACTGATAAAGGTATTCTGGCCGGATCAAAATCGTTCGTGTTTTCCGATACAAGCTCCACGGCTGGAGGACCCATCAAGGCGTATAGTTTCTCCTATGCCGATCCCAACAATGTCGCCCCGCCTGATACGGCTACGCTGAACATGAGCTTAAGCTGGCAGGGAATGACAAAATCCGAATCGTACACCATACCCATTGACTGAGCAGAGGGTACAGTAAATACGCAGTCAGCATTGAGCGGGGCGGCCCCCAAAGGGCCGCCCCGCGAATAGGCGGGGTTGCGTTCTGTGGACACTGATGGCTTGCAATTTGTTTGTCCATCTATAGAGTATAGAGTAAAATAGCGGTAATTTTATTTCCAAATTATTTTTCGTAACTACTCAGGTACAAAGGGGCAAAGGCAGAAAGTTACCTTTGCCTATTTGTGTCTATTTGCTGTTTAACTTCCCAGCTAAATTGCCCAGCATGCATTGTATCTTCATTTCCCCTTGCTGCCTTTGTCTCTCTATATGCCTTTGTGCCTGAGTAATTACTATTTTTCTATCTTTCGATAGAGATTAACGGCTCAACCATATTCATTGTCATTGTGCTCAATGGCTTGATAACTAATTGATTGTATGGTAAAAATTTATTATTTCCTATTTCTATGAATTTTACCGTGGAAACGCCACTTTTGATAAAAATTATACTTTACTCAATAACATTTCCATCTTTGGGGGTGGCCAATAAGTAACTGGCCATGAATGTTTAGTTCCATATTTGGGGGGAAATGATAGATCATGATTCAACTTATAAATAAGATACCTGGGCTTAAAGAATTTGGTGTTAAGCGCGTTGAAGTCCTCAAAGATGAAATTGACTAGAAATGGCAACCGAAAATTGACCCAGTGTGGTAACGTAAAATTGACCCACCCTGGGGTTGGCCATAGGCGATGGGTGGGGGGCGTAGGGAGTCCGTAGGACGACCGGAGCCCCCCACCCATCGATGCCTGTGTCTTAAGGTTTCTTTAAATCTGTAACTCTCCCAACTGCACGTAATAATATGGGCCTTATGAGTGAGGCGGTCCAAGAGGGCTGTGGTCAGAATTGGATCACCAAAAACCTGGGTCCAGTCAGAAAACCCCAGATTGGTAGTGATAATGACTGATCCTCTCTCATGCCGCTCCGCGAGAACCTGGAACAACAACTCAGCTCCCTGCCTGGAGAAGGGAATATAGCCCGAATGGCACTTACATAAGAATTAGTAATTCTCCCGCAGAGACGCTGAGACGCAGAGGATATCATTGAAAAGTAAAAGTAAAACAAGTTCCTCCTTGTGCCTTTTTACTTTTTGCTTGCTTCCAGGCCGTTGACACATCGATATATCCCGACTTTCATCAGGACCTTGCCGGATTGGTTGTTCTCTGCGTCTCTGATGTTAGACCATCTATCCCCCCATTTTTTACCCTCAAAAACCTTCTGGGGCTAGTGTTTTTAGAGGTTTTCGATGATCTAATGTATTGAAATCTTGAAGAAAGGAGTGGTGGCGGTGCAGGGATTTGAACCCCGGACACTGCGGATATGAGCCGCATGCTCTGACCAACTGAGCTACACCGCCTGCCGATGTTCTACAGCATCCTTGTGTTCAGAATGCAGTAGCTTCCTTGGAAGGAACTTCTCTCCTGCTTCTTTGAATTAGCGCTGAAAATGCAAAAACATCTTAATAATACAGAGATTTCGATTTCTTGTCAAGTAAATTGCCTCAGGGTCAGGTAAATTGTCCAAAAATATTCCCCTGTCCGGAGAGAGTCGGCAATCCGGCAAAAAACTTTACCCGCTGATCAACTGTTGATTTTTGCTGGTTGAAGCGATATTATGAGAACTTTCGATACATCAAACATCGTATGCTCATAATCAATTTAGCTTTTTTCCCCTCTGATCTCTCAGTTGATCTCAGGGAGAGGGTAAAAAATGACGAAGTATTATAAAATTCGGGGTGCCAGGCCGCTTTCTGGCAGCATAAGAGTAGGTGGAGCCAAAAATACTTTACCCAAGAGCATTGTTGCCTCCCTGCTGACCGATGAGCCATGTGTACTTTCTAATGTATCAAACATCGGAGATGTGACCGTAACCCTGGACATGTGCAGATCCATCGGTACTGAATTTGAATGGCTAAATCATTCAACAATCAGAATCTCGACTCCACGGGTTACTTCTCCCGCCATCAATTCAGGATTTTCCGGCATCAACCGGATTCCCATCCTCATGCTGGGTCCCCTGCTCCATCGGGTTGGCATAGCTGAGATTCCTCTTCTTGGCGGCTGCAAGATAGGTCCTCGCCCGATTGACTTTCATATTGATGCCTTACGGGCCCTCGGTGCTCAGGTTGACCTGGTTGAGGGAGTATACCGGGCTGAAGCCTCCAAACTGCACGGTACTACCATTTCGCTTCCCTATCCGAGTGTCGGAGCAACAGAAACAATCCTCCTGTCAGCGAGCCTGGCTGAGGGCACTACAGTAATCAGGAATGCAGCCATAGAGCCGGAGGTAATTGACCTGATAGCGGTTTTGCAGAAAATGGGAGCGATCATAGCCGTAGATGTAGACCGAACCATCATTATTGATGGAGTAAAACGGCTGCGCAGTTTCAAACACCATGCCCTGACCGACAGGATAGAGGTAGCTTCCTGGGCCTGTGCGGCTATTGCCACCGGGGGTGATGTAGTCGTGGAGAACTCGGACCAGCTTGGGATGATGGCCTTTCTCAATATCATCCGCAAGATTGGAGCTGAATATGAGGTTCTGGAAAACGGCATTCGTTTCTTTTCCGGGGGAAACCGTCTGCATCCTACCTTTCTTGAGACCGATGTCCACCCGGGATTTATGACCGATTGGCAGCAGCCTTTCGTTATCCTGATGACTCAGGCGGAAGGGTTATCGGTTTTACATGAGACCGTGTATGAGAACCGGTTCGGCTACACCAATGAATTGAGGCGGATGGGGGCAGAAATCCAGGTTTATCAGCAATGTCTGGGAGGAAAGCCCTGCCGGTTCTTGCACCGCAATTATCCTCACAGTTGTGTGATTAAAGGCCGGACACCTTTACAGGGAATAGAAATGACCATTCCTGATCTGCGGGCAGGATTTTCTTATATCATTGCAGCTCTGGTCGCTTCCGGAGAATCGGTCATTAAGGGTGTAAACTACATCGAACGGGGATATGATTCCATCCCTGAAAAGGCCAGGTCCCTGGGTGCTGATTTTGAAGTAGTCGAGGACTGATAGCTTTTTCACTTTTAGAAGAAATCATCTGCAGTGCTTTTCATGGGAACAAAAGCGATGGATAATACATTTTTGTATAAAGAGTACGAATTGAGCTTTGAGCAGTTGCGTTTCTATGATAACCGTCAGATGGACCTCCTCAAGTATCTGTTTACCCTCACCTCATCAGTCGCCACAGCCCAATTTGCAATTTACGAGTTCCTGAAGTCCCCTACAAAAGGGTTTTTCCTGTGCCAGACATTTCTCTCTTCAGTGGTCTTCATTGCTTCCATGTTGCTGTACCTGTCAATGATCCAAAACAGGCTCTATTTTGTTTTTACCGCACGGCAACTGAATGCGCTTCGAAAGTTTTTTCTGGAAACCGAAGCAACAGATTTCAAAAGCAATGAGCTCTACACTTCGGTTGACTTTCCTGCAATCAGCCCATCCAGCGTACATACATTTCAACTGCTTGGCGCATCCTTCCTGTCAGCCCTTTTCGGTGCGATTTCCGTATATTCCCTCTCCCAGGCACTGCAGCAGTATCCCTGCTGGTGGTTAATTGCCGGATCGTTTGTACTCATATCCGGAGCAGAGATTGCCAGTGGCGTCACCTATCTTGTTTGCGTCGGCAGCAAACCAGCCGATATCGCTGTTCATGGTAGTATGATCCGTCCGCAAGGCTCCGGATGATTGCTTCCCCCGGAAAAATATTAATTTTTCAGGCTGCTTATCGGTGCCGGGATCCTGCCCCCTCGCCTGATAAATTCGCTGCTTGAAAATTTATTGAGCTCCATAACAGGTGCCTTTCCCAATAAGCCTCCAAATTCCGCAACTTCTCCAACCCCTTTCCCCCAGACAGGGATAATCCGAACCGCCGTGGTTTTATTGTTTATGACCCCGATGGCCGCTTCATCAGCAATAATTGCCGAGATAGTTTCAGCGCTGGTATCCCCGGGAATGGCAATCATATCAAGCCCAACCGAGCAGACACAGGTCATTGCCTCGAGTTTTTCCATGCAGAGCGAACCTTTGAAAACCGCATCGATCATCCCTTCATCCTCACTGACCGGGATAAAAGCCCCGCTTAATCCCCCCACATGAGATGAAGCCATAGTGCCGCCTTTTTTGACCGCATCATTCAAAAGTGCCAGAGCGGCAGTCGATCCTGGAGCCCCAAAGCTTTCAAGCCCCATCTCCTCGAGTATCCTGGCAACGCTGTCACCGATGGCCGGTGTTGGAGCAAGTGAAACATCGACAATGCCGAAAGGCACATGGAGTCTTTTTGATGCTTCCATGGCCACCAGTTGTCCAAGCCTGGTTATTTTAAAAGCGGTTCTTTTTATCGTCTCGGCTACGGTATCGAAGTTTGCACCTTTTACCTTTTCAAGCGCAGATTTAACTGCACCAGGGCCGCTTATTCCAATATTTATCGAACATTCGGGTTCTCCAAGTCCGTGGAATGCACCGGCCATAAAAGGATTGTCTTCCACCGCATTGGTGAATACCACAAGCTTGGCGCATCCAATGCTGTCTTTATCCCGGGTGAGGTAGGCGGTCTCTTTGATAATCTCACCCATGTGTCTGACCGAATCCATATTGATACCGGATTTTGTAGTAGCCAGATTTACGGATGAGCAGACCCTTTCAGTAGCCGCAAGGGCCTCCGGTATCGAGGCAATAAGCTTTATGTCGCCCTTGGTACATCCTTTATGTACCAGGGCGGTAAACCCGCCGATAAAATTTACCCCAACGGTTTGTGCAGCCTGATCAATAACCTGAGCGAAGGCCACATAATTCTCATCATCCGATGGCTCGGCAACTATGGAAATCGGTGTGACGGCAATCCTCTTATTAATTATCGGAATGCCATACTCAAGGGATATATCGTTGCTGACGCGAACAAGATTCTTTGCGCAATAGGTAATCTTATCGTAGATCTTCCTCCTGGCAACAGCTCCATCAGAATCAGCACAATCCTTGAGAGATATACCCATGGTGATGGTTCTGATATCAAGCTTCTCCGATTCAATCATCCGAATTGTTTCTACTATTTCACTTTGATTTATCATTTTTGCACCTGAATCCGCTTTCTTACTCCCTCGCCCTCTGAAGGGGAGAGGGAAAGGAGTGAGGGGTTTTATTAGTGAGGAGTTCTTATAGTAACGCGGGAAGGAAGAATTGTATGAAACATTCTATATTTGGTGCATAGCCTTAAACACCTCTTCCCGCTGTATCTTGATCTGTAATCCTATTGTTTTTCCTTTTTCTTCCAATATGCTATGGAGCTCGGAAAAAGAGATTTTCATATTTGAAAGATCAACCAGCATAATCATGGTGAAGTAATCCTGAAGTATTGTCTGGCTGATATCCAGGATATTTACCATATTGTCCGCCAGAACTGTGCTTACCTGGGCAATAATTCCTGTTTTGTCCTTACCTATTACGGTAACAATTGCTTTCATGCCGTGTTCTCCCTGTCATTTAATTATCCTTTTGGATGGATTTTGGGGGCCGTAGCGCTAGATGAGCCGCAGTGGGTGATCATTGGCCGCGGACTTATTATATCGAGTGACTAGAGCTTAACTCAATTCGTAACGATTCTTTATCCGGGAGAGGATTACCTTGATAACATCTTCATGCCCCATCTCTGTACAGTCAATCGTACTGTCTGCATATTGCTGATAGAGCGGCATTCTCTCATTATAGAGTTCGATGAGTGTCTGGGTAGATTTTTTGACAACACCACGCGTTAAAATATTGGTCAGCCTTTTTTCCAAAAGGTGAACAGGCAGATGAAGGTGTAAGACCATCCCCTGTGACTTGAGATGTGCCATTGCAAGGGCACTATAGACAACACTTCCACCTGTGGCAATGACAGATCCCCTTTTGGTTATAGAGATTATATACCGCTCTTCAAGCTCACAAAATTTTTCCAAACCTTCTCTGTCAATAATCTCTTGAAGGGTTCTTCCTTCTTCTACCTGGATGTAGACATCCGTGTCGAGAAAATCTCGCGACAGTACCTTTGCCAGAATAACACCGATTGTGCTTTTACCAACTCCCGGCATCCCGATGAGAACTATATTGTGATCTTTTTGGAAGTTGACCATGTATTTCTCCCTCCCCTCACGGCGAAAATTCCCTCGCCAGGGCGTTGACCCGCATTTCTTCCTCTTGCGCATACTGGCCGACAACGACGATATTCAGCCCTGAATTGACAAAGTATTCCCGGCATACCCGCCGTATCTGCTCCCGCGTTACCTGTTCAATCTTTTTCCGCTCCGATTCCAGAGACTCACCCTGGCGGTAGAGCTCGTTCCAGCCGAACCGGTCCGCCATCTTGGCCACATTGTCCAGCGAAAAGTCAAATTCAAGGATATAACGGCGCTTGGCCCGCAAAAATTCTTCCTGGGAAACCATTGTGGTGGCAGTTTTGCGGACCTCGCGGAGTACCTCCTGCACGACCCGGGAAATTTTTTCCGGAGCTACGGAAAAATCGATATCAAAGGTGCCCGTGTCATGAAAGGAGGAAACACCGGCGGAAATATCGTAGACCAGCCCCTGCCGCTCACGGATGTTCCACTGGAGGCGGGAGGAATTGCCGTAGTCCATGATTCTCTGGAGAAGCAGTATGGCGTAGTAATCCGGCGAGTTATACGATACGGCCCGAAAGCATACCTGAACATTGGCCTGGCTGCCGGAATTATTCTTGAACAGAACCTGGGCAGCTTTCTGACAGGACGGTTGAGGGGGAATCTGGACTTCCCGTCCTTTCGGAAGCTCGGAAAAATGCTTACCGGCACAGGTTAGAACCTGCTCGTGTTTGATTTTTCCGGCAACACAAAGGACCATGTTCGAGGCTGTATAATGGGTTTCAAAATATGTCCGGACTTCCTCTTCGGTAAAGCCGAGAACATTCTCTTTGGTGCCAAGGGTCGGGAACCCCAGACTGCCTTCCGGCCAGAGCAGCCTGGAGGAGAGGTTATCGATGTCGATATCCTCTCCCTTTTCATTGGTTTCATTCAGGATTTCTTCCAGGATGATTTGCTTTTCCGTCTCCATGTCGGCAAACCTGGGGGAGATAAACAGCTCGGAAAACAGCGCCATGCCCCTGGCGAAATAGCGGGGATGCAGGCTCAGCCAGTAGCAGGTGTCTTCAACCCCGGTTACGGCGTTGATATCTCCGCCCAGAGATTCAAAGCGCTTGTGCAACTGGTAGGAACTGGGCATATTCCTGGTGCCCCGAAACAGCATATGTTCGAGGAAGTGAGAGATACCGTTATTGCCTGCAGTTTCAAACCGTGTGCCTGCTCTGACATACAGACTGATTTCCACGGAATGAAGGTGGGGCATCTCCACGGTAATAACCCGAAGGCCGTTATTCAATACTGACTTGGTGCAGGTAAGCGAGAGGTTTTCCTTCAAAGAGATTGACCTTCAACACCCGAGCGGTGAGCTACAATTTTTGCGAAACAATCCTGGGCTCCCGATCGTCTCCCTGATACTGGCGGTAAAAGCAGGTCCGGTATCCGGTGTGGCAGGCCGGACCGTTCTGTCTGACTTTTATCAGCAGGGTATCCGCATCACAATCATACAGGATTTCCTGAACTTCCTGAATATGTCCGGAGGTTTCTCCCTTTTTCCACAGACAATTCCTCGACCGGCTCCAAAAGTGAGTAATGCCGGTTTCAATCGTCAACTGTAGCGATTCGGCATTCATATAGGCAAGCATCAGGATTTCCTTGTCGTTGACATCCTGAATAATTGCCGGAATCAGTCCATCCGGGCCAAACTTTAACTCCTTAACTAAATTCGTCATACCTTTTCCTCTGGCTATCTAAGTAATCATTCTTACTGTCCGGCTTACTGTCCGGATATTCATTTTTGGGCTCAAGCCCATACATTTTCAACTTCTGGTACAGGAGACTGCGATCGATTTTCAGGATCTTGGCACTTTTGGAGATATTACCCCGATTTGCCTGCAGGGTCTGGGTGATTAAATATTTTTCAAATTCCTGCTTGGCTTCCCGTAAAGAGGGTTGATTTTTCTCCCTGAGAGAGATCGGAATATCAAGAGCTGTAATGATGTTGCCAGGGACCATGATCACCAGTCTCTCGATCAGGTTTTTTAATTCTCTTACATTGCCGGGCCAATCGTAGCGGCATAAAAGATCCATGGCTTCGGCGGTGACTTTTTTCAACTTGCGCCCGTTTTCAGCACAAAATTCCTTTAAAAAGTGATCGACCAGATGCGGGATATCCTCTTTTCGCTCCTTCAGGCTCGGAACCTTGATGGGGATAACACTCAGCCGGTAATACAGGTCCTCCCGGAAATTTCCCTGCTCGATTTCATCTTTTAAGTTTTTATTCGAGGCAGCAATGACGCGCACGTCAACTTTAATCGGCTCCCCCCCCCCGACGCGCTGCACTGCTTCCTCCTCCAGAACCCGCAGCAGCTTGGCCTGGGTTTTGAGGCTCATATCGCCTACTTCATCCAGAAACAGTGTCCCGCTGTCGGCCAATTCGAATTTCCCCTGCCTGCGGGCTGTTGCTCCGGTAAAAGCTCCCTTTTCGTGCCCGAACAGCTCGC
Organism: bacterium; assembly: GCA_040755755.1. Lineage (NCBI taxonomy): Bacteria > bacterium. The sequence continues at coordinate 107,418 of JBFLZW010000069.1, forward strand.
TCTCGATAAGGTCTTCAGGGATGGCCGCACAGTTCACCCCGATAAACGGATTATCCCTTCTCCTGCTTTTTTCGTGGATTTCCCGGGCAATTAATTCTTTTCCCGTGCCGTTTTCCCCATAGATTAAAACCCGGCCATTCGTCGGGGCAGCGATTTGGACCTGCTTTCTCAATTCATTCAGCGCCCTGCTCTGGCCGATAATTTCATATTTTTTGTTGATCCGCATTCGTAAGTTTTTATTTTCCGCTTCCAGCCGCCGCTGGTCCAGTGCATGTTTCACGATCAATACGGTTTTTTCCAGGGAAAGCGGCTTTTCGATAAAGTCGAAGGCCCCCATTTTAATGGCCCTGACTGCCGTTTCAATCGTGCCATGACCTGAAATCATGATCACCGGAATATCCGGATTTGTCTCCCGTACCCGGTGTAAAAGCTCCATGCCGTCGATTTTGGGCATCCAGATATCGGACAGGATCAGGTCAGGGGGAGAATCACTCTGGATTTTTGCAAGACCTGCCTCACCATCTTCAGCCAGAGAGACTTCATATCCCTCGTCGGTCAGGATACCGGCCAGTGAGGAGCGGATGCGGCCTTCATCATCGATAACCAGAATATGGGCACAGGGCATGCGATGCATCACCACCTTATTTCATCCCGGCCGAAATATTTTCGTATTCCGAGCCTCCGGCGGCGTTTCCTGAACAGAAAGATAAGCGCCATTCCCATGATAAAGCCGCCGATATGGGCAAACCAGGCAACCCCACCGGATATCGAATGGGAGGTCAGGCTGAAGGCTCCGCTGAGGAACTGAACAACGATCCAGAAAGTCAGCAGGAGGCTGGCGGGAAGCCGGACTGTTTCAATCAGGAATCCGAAAAAAACCAGGGTCATCACTCTTGCCTGGGGATACAGCAGCAGATAAGCCCCTAAAACGCCGGATATGGCTCCGCTGGCCCCGATCATGGGGATGGTTGAACTCGGGGAAACCATGACCTGGGTGATTGCCGCCGCAGTTCCGCACAGAAGATAAAAGACGGCAAACCGGACATGCCCCATCGCGTCTTCCACATTATCGCCAAAAATCCACAGATACAGCATATTTCCCAGAAGATGAGCCAGCCCTCCGTGGAGAAACATGGATGTCACAATCGTAAAGGGCAAGGGAACAGGAGCCAATGGAGGGAGGTCCGTAAAATGACTCAGCTCATAAGGGATGATGCCAAGGATTTTGATAAGCCGATCGCCGTATGCTCCCAGAAGAAGCTGATAAACAAAAACCACGCAGTTCAAACCGATAATGGTCACGGTAACTACCGGAAAGCTATCGCTTGGAATATCATCCTTCAGGGGAATCAACCGGCTTGCTCCTTGCTACTTATACTGCCACGTTATTCGCCGCCTCTCATTTCTTTTTCCAAAAATGCCTTCAAGGTATTATAGATAAATTCCCCCTGCTTCAGTGCATCGCCTGCTTCATCCGGCCCGTACACCTTGGATGGAACCCACAAGGGAAGGTCCCCGCGCTGGTAGAGTGGAAATCTGGTTCTGGCTCCGTGCTTTTCCAAAATCAAAGCTGCTTTTTGGATTTCATCGATATTATCGATTTCATTCCTGAATACAGCTACAAACAGCGTTGAAGTTTTGTGATCACGGGTAAAAATTTCGCGGAGGGCTAAACAGGCCTTGGTTATTTTCTCCACACACTCCTGGGAAAAATGAATTGTACGGCTGTAGAGCCCGTTGATGTTGGTCAGCCGTGCAGTTTCAATATCTACGGTGCTTTCAGTCAAATATGCCTCGGCTATATCCTTTGGATCGTGCACGTATTCTCTCCTTTCTTCTTATACCCCACACACAATAACTGTGTCTTACATGGCCTCAAAAGCTCATTACCAGCCCTCTATCCTGCTTCTGCAATATACAAAATAAAATAAAAAAAGTCAACGGTTTAGGTGATATTCCAGCCCTTTTGGCCGGAAAAAGTCCAATTTCCTCACTTGATCTTTTTTCTGTCGTTCTGTTCCCTGAGTAACCTTTGCGTAAACGGGGAATCGGGGTACTGACCTGTCAGTGTCTTTTCAGCTTCCTTTTCCAGCTCTCTCTTGCCGCTCTTTTCAGCGGCCCTGGCCAGATAGTAGAATACCTCATCCTTGCGGCTGAACTGAGGATAACTATTCAGAACTTCCTGGAGCCGGGCAATAGCCACCTCATACGACTTGCTCTTAAGGTAAAATCTGGCTATGTACAGCTCGTTACCTCCGAGACGGTCTTTGCAGATTCGATATTTCTCTCTGGCTTCAGCGACCAACGGACTTTTCGGATATTGGGCTAAAAATGTTTCAAAAGCCGAGCAGGCTTTCTGCGTCTCTTCCTGGTCCCGGTCCTCCGGCAGCATTTGCAGAAAGTGACACATCCCGATCCGATACTGAGCCCAGTCCGAAAGTTTTCCCAGGGGGTAAAACTCAAGGATTTTCTGGTATTCCAGGACAGCCTCATCGTAAGCACCTTCTTCATAATAGGTATTGGCGATCCCCACTCTGGCCAGCGAAAGATACCGGCTTTCAGGGTAGAGGACTTCTATGTCCTGGAAATCTTGCCGGGCTTCCAGGTACTTTTTCTTTTCAAAGAGATTCATTCCCCCCTGATACAGCTCGAAATCCGAACGCACCCGCTCCTGCTTGGTGCATCCCCAATAGCCCGCACAGCACAAAACCAGTGCCACGAGGATCAGCCATTTCCTGAAGGCAGTTGCAAACTTATTCATCATCTATCTTCCATCTTCTCTTTCCGCATTCGGACAAAAAAGAGGGAATGACCGTTCGATGAGCCAATCCCTCTTTGATGATCTATCCCGGCTTCCCTTATTAAAGGCAGGGAATGCAGGGCATATTCGGCTTCAGACTGCAGCCGGTTATGGGTAAAAGCAAGAGCACCAGTGCAGTCGCCAACAATACATAGTAATACTTTCGACTCATTTCCCCATCCCCCTTTGATTTCTGATATCACCCTGTTTCATGAGGTCTATTTGTCGATCACCGGCAATTCATCGAGGGCCTGGCGGATTTTCTCTTCAGGATATTCATAATCCTGGAGCTGGCTGGCCAGGTAGCTGTCGTATGAGGCTAAATCAAAATGCCCGTGACCGCTCAGGGAAAATACGATTACCTTTTCCTCACCTGACTGTCGGCACTTTTCCGCCTCATCGATCACGCACCGGATAGCATGGGCTGATTCCGGAGCAGGAATGATCCCCTCGGTCCGGGCAAAGGTCAGGGCGCTTTCAAAGATTGCCGTTTGCTTGCAGCCTACAGCTTCGATAATTCCGTCATGGAGGAGATTACTGACAATGGGAGATGCCCCATGATACCGGAGCCCGCCAGCATGAATTCCCGGCGGGACAAAGGTGTGGCCCAGGGTAAACATCTTGAGAAGGGGGGTAAGATGAGCGGTATCCCCGAAATCATACCGGAATTCCCCCCGGGTGAGCGAGGGGCAGGCGGTCGGCTCAACGGCGATGATCCGCAGATTCCGGCCACTGATCTTCTCCCTGACATAGGGAAGGGCCAGCCCGGCGAAATTGCTCCCACCGCCGCAGCAGCCGATCAGAATGTCCGGCTCAAGGCCGATCTTCTTGAACTGCTGCTGAGTCTCCAGGCCGATAATAGTCTGGTGGAGCAGCACATGATTCAGGACGCTTCCCAGGGCATACTTGGTATCGGCATGCTGGGCCGCATCCTCCATGGCCTCACTGATGGCGATCCCCAGGCTTCCCAGAGAATCCGGATCCCTGGCCAGAATATCCTGGCCCGATTTGGTTTTCATGCTGGGGCTCGGGATCACCTCTGCACCCCAGACATGCATCATCGACCTTCGATAGGGCTTTTGCTGGTAGCTGACCTTGACCATGTACACCGTGCACTCGAGGCCGAAGTGGTTACAGGCAAAAGCAAGCGCGCTTCCCCATTGCCCCGCTCCGGTTTCCGTAGCCAGCCTCTTCACCCCGGCCTGCTTGTTATAATAGGCCTGAGCCACGGCAGTATTCGGCTTATGGCTTCCGGGAGGACTCACCCCTTCATTTTTATAGTAAATTTTCGCCGGTGTGTTCAACTTCTTCTCCAGGCCATAGGCCCTGACCAGAGGTGTCGGCCGCCAGAGGCGGTAAACATCAAGGACTTCCTCCGGGATTGGAATGGTTGACTTGCCGCTCACCTCCTGCTCGATCAGCGCATCGGGAAATACCGCCTGCAGGGCTTCCGGACCGATGGGCTCATGAGTGGCCGGATGCAGCGGCGGACTCAAAGGGGTAGGCAAGTCAGGCAGAACATTATACCATGTCGAGGGCATCTCCTTTTCGGAAAGCATTATCTTTCGATCTTGCATTTCTCCTTATCTCCTTTCCTCAATGGATTTCTTTTCCACTTTTGACACAGGATCAATCTTGACGTGAATCGAGCTTGATACGAATCGAATTCAGAAATTCCAGGTCATGCTGATTGATTTCAAAACGAAGCTCATGGTCAGCATCTTCAGGCAGACAAGATGCCGATGGGCTCTCATCCTCCTTTTGGTCCCGGTATAAACAGACTCCGACGGCCAAAGACAGGTCTACATGATATCCATGCTCCTTGATCCGCTGCAGCACATCCTGAACAGCATTCGACTGGATCAGATTATCACTGATGGCATCACCCAACTCACGGATCATGGCTTTCAACTTATCCTTGTTTTTGCCCATGGTTTCTTACCCCTCTTCTTCTCAAGTAAATGAACTCTCGAATAATTAGCCTGTCATCACACCTTCAGCATCTCGCTGACCATTTGCCGAACTTTCTGCCGGCATTCATCTTTCAGAACCTGAATGACCTGGCCCGTCTTTCGGATACGAATCTCTACTGAATTCTGCTTCAATGATTTACTGCCAATGGTTATTCGAAGAGGGATACCCAGTAAATCCGAATCCTTGAATTTGACTCCGGGTCGCTCCTCCCGGTCATCGATAATCACCTCAAGGCCGGCGGCCAGTAGTTCCTGATAAATTGCCTGTGCGGTTTCCCTGATATTTTTATCGGTGGTATCCGTCGGAAGCACCATGACCTGATACGGAGCAATCGGCATTGGCCAGATAATACCGTCCTGGTCATGGTTCTGCTCGATCGAAGCAGCCATGGTCCTGCCGACTCCTATGCCGTAGCAGCCCATGATGATAATCTGCTCTTCGCCATTCTGGTCAAGATAGGTGGCCTTCAATGCCTTGCTGTATTTGGTCCCCAGCTTGAAAATGTGGCCCACCTCGATACCCTGGCTGATTCGCAGCGGCCCCTGGCACCAAGGACAGGGGTCACCTTCCTGGACCACCCGTAAATCAAAGAAGTCCGGCCTGGGGCAGTCTCTCCCCCAGTTCACATTCGTGAAATGGGTGTCCTTCCGATTGGCCCCGGTCACAAAATTTTCCAGATTCCGTACCGAGTGATCAGCCATGATCCGAACGCCGGTCAATCCCACGGGTCCGGAGAAACCTGCACTCCCGCCGGTTATTGATTCGACCGTTTCCGGGGTGGCCATAACGATTTCAGCCGCACCGGTCAGATTTTTCAATTTTATTTCATTCAATTCCTGATCCCCCCGGATCAGGACGGCAATAACCTGCCCATCAGCCGCAACGAGCAGGGTTTTGACAATCTGCGAAGGAGCCACCTTCAGGAATGCGGCGACATCCTGGACTGACGAAAGATCAGGAGTCGATACCGGCTGCATCACCGGCCAGGCAGGGGAATTATGCACAGGCTCTTCAGCCGGCAGGGTAGAGGTGGCCTTTTCGACGTTCGAGGCATATTCACACCGGGTGCAACTGGCAATCCGGTCCTCGCCAGCTTCCGCCAGCACCATGAACTCATGGGAAAAACTCCCGCCAATGGCACCCGTATCAGCCTCAACAGCCCTGCATACCAGTCCGCAGCGGCGAAAGATATTCTGATACGTCTCTTTCATCTTCTGATAGCTGATATCCGCCCCGGCATTGTCACGGTCGAAACTGTAGGCATCCTTCATGATAAATTCCCGGCCCCTCATCAGTCCGAAGCGAGGGCGGATTTCATCACGGAATTTGGTCTGAATCTGATATAAATTCAGCGGCAATTGGCGGTAGGACCGTACCTCGCGCCGGACCAGGTCGGTGATGACCTCCTCATGGGTCGGCCCCAGACAGAATTCCCGGTTATGCCGGTCACGCAGCCGCATGAGCTCCGGCCCGTACAAAGACCAGCGCCCGCTCTCCTGCCAGAGCTCCGCAGAGCACAGCACCGGCAGGTGCACCTCCAGTGCTCCGGCACGGTTCATCTCCTCCCGGATGATTTCCTCGATTTTCTGAATAACCCGATATCCCAGCGGCAGATAGATATAAACGCCAGCCGCCAGCTTTCTGATCATGCCCGCCCGCAGCATCAACTGATGGCTGATGACCTCCGCCTCTGCCGGTAGTTCCTTGACCGTATTAATCAATGCCTCAGAGAATCGCACCTTCTTCCTCTCCTTCAGAATCAGAATGTTACCGAATCCTGGAATCTTGTTTTACAATTCACCCTGTAATAAGGGGTATCTCTGTTTTTTTGCTTCGCTCATGGTAGCAAAGAGCCCTTGCTTTTGCAAGCCCCAATACTTATGCGTGTATCTTCCCCAGGGTCTTTCCTTCGAGAACCTCAGTTATTTCCACCATAACCTGCCGGTTGATCAAGTCCTTGGCCTCATCGACCACTACCTTGATATAATTTCCGGTCAGGGCAATAAGTCCTCCGGTCTGCTCATCCTTCTGCCCCAGAACGAGAGCCGGAAGGGGAACATTCAGGAATTGCCGCCTGAAGTGAAAAAATTTCCTCCTGCTCAAAGCCCGCAAGGTGGTGCAGCGTTCCTTCTTGATGCGGCCATCGATCTGATGGGGCATCCGGCTGGCTTCCGTTCCCGGCCGCGGGGAAAAACTGAAAACGTGCAGGTACGCCAGGGGCAGAGCTTCGATAAACTGGAAGGTCCGCTGAAAGCTCTCCTCAGTCTCACCGGGAAAGCCGACTATGACATCCGCTCCAATGGCTGTCTCAGGCCTGCAGGAGACAATCTCTTCGATAAGCTCCCGGTAATGGGCGCTCAGATAAGGCCTTCGCATGGCTCGAAGAATCTCGTCGTCCCCGCTCTGGAGGGGAATATGCAAATGAGCACAGATTTGAGGCGACTGGGTCACCAGCCTTTTCAAGGCCGGAGTGAACTCCGTGGGCTCGATGGAGCTCAAGCGCACCCGGAAATGGCCGGACCGGGGACCAGGGCAGGCAAGCATGGCCTCAAGCAGGTCAGAGAGGGTGATCTTCTCCGCCATGTCCTGGCCGTAAGTGCCAAGGTGAACGCCGGTCAGAACCAGTTCCTGATAGCCGTTTTCAAGCAGCCGCCGAACCTGGGCAAGGACATCCTCAAAGCGGGCGCTCCGGTTCTTCCCGCGGGCAGCGGGCACGATGCAGTAACTGCACTGGTGGTCACACCCTTCCTGGATTTTCAAAAAGGCGCGGGTGTAGCCGGAAAAATAATTGATAACCTGGGGCTGAAATCGGGTCTTTTGGCCAAGCTCGCTTACCCGGACTTCCGAATGACCTTTTTGGGTTAGTGAGGTAAGATAGCGGATGAGATCGCCCTTTTCAGCATTGCCGAGAACCAGATCCACGCCGGGCATGGCGGCAAGCCGCTGCGGATTGACCTGCGCCGAGCATCCCGTGGCCACAATCAACGCCTCGGGATTGGTCTGCTGGGCCTGCCTGATCTTCATCCGGGAGTGATAATCTCCTTTATTGGTAACCGTGCAGGTATTGATAATATATACATCCGCCACACTCTCGAAAGGAACAATAGCATAGCCGCATTTTTCCAATTGCTCCTGCAGGAACATGGTTTCGTATTGGTTCAACTTACAGCCAAGGGTAAATAATGCTGCTTTTGGGGTCATGGGTCTGGTATTTATTTTTTCCTGTTTTTAGAGTATATGTTTCCATGCATATTTAATGCCCATTATAGCAGATTATTCCAATTATTTCAAACGCTCATGTCTGGATCAGATGTTCCCCATCTTGTATGGGAGCCTCCATAACTCCCCTCCCCCTTGAGGGGGGAGTCTGGGTGGGGGTGATGGTCATTTTTCACCTTCCTCATCGAGAAAAGGAACATGGGGAACATCTGCCAGCTATAATTATAGCAAAAGTAAAAGACCTTTGTCAGAGGTTAGAATTCCTTGGGATAAAAGTAGGAGATGCCAGAAAGCATCCCCGAATTTCTCCTGTCGATATTTTTAAATCACTTCTTTTGATACCTATCCTGAGACTCAAGAGCCTGAACCAGCTTGATAACAAGCTGCGACTGCCAGAAGCAAGAGATTCTGTGAGGATGATACTCAAGGCGGTAGTAACAGGGTCGTTGGGGTCAGCCCTTGAAATTTGACAAATAAAGGATGTCAAATTTCAAGGGCTGACCCCCAGAACGTAAATGAAGATCAGGAAATCCTGGCCGTCGAATGTGTCTTTGGAGAATTGCTCCAGGGTGCCAGGGATGAAAGAGAACGCGATATAATAATGAGCTACTGGAAGTATTTACCCAAAGCTGAAGAATCGGGTATATGGATCGAAGCAGGTCTGTGCTCTGGAAAAAATAAATTCCTATCACAAGGGGTTGGCCTGATAGATGCGGCTTTACTCATCATAGCCAGGAGGAAAAAGGCCACAAGTTTGGATAAGTGGAGATTAATGTGTTGATAAGGTTTCCTTCGGGACACCCCCTCCATCCTATATCTTTGCCTCTTCCATCGTCAAATATAAGGACTATTCCAAGGTCAACGGTGTAAATATTGAGCTGCCCGACAGCCTGAACAAGGGCATTCGGGATATCGTATTCCCTGCCATTCTTCACTAATTTGATCTCAACCAAAAACGCGCATGGCCCTTTTTTATTTGACGTGTTGAGAAATACCGCTTCCCTATGATTGACCTCTGTCTTTTTTTCTCGTGCCATTGTGGGCTCCTTATGCAAACATACCGTTCTGTTTTGGCTTTGTTACTGTCAGGCGATCTTTTCCCAGAGTCGCCAACTGGCACAGAAGTTAATGGAGCTAATCTTACGGTTCTTATTCACCATACAAACTGCGCTTCCGGCTGCAGCCTGAATATACGTAGGCTTATTCATCCGCAATTCAATCCTTCGTTCACCATCCCAATAGGCGCAGGTCGCGCACTTCTTCTCGGAAACTTGGTATGTTCCATACGATTCCATAGAGTCCTCTCTCGTCTGGAATGATAAATATAGATTATCCGTTTAACGGCCTCTAACCTTAGAATCGGCACAAAAATAAATCACCATTGGATTTTTTAATCAGGATGTTATCCTAAAACTCTTCAATTTGTATTCAGCTAACAAAAAAGCCTGCCTGAATCATCTTCAGGCAGGCTTTTGAAGGAAACTTTTCCCAATAAGCCGGAAAACCCCTTAAAACAACCCCCTCACCTTACCGGTTTCGGTATCCACATCGACTCGCCGGAAAGCAGGATCGGAGGCAGTTCCGGGCATCAGTTTGATATCTCCGGCCACTGGCACCACAAATCCAGCTCCCCGGTACAGCATGATGTCCCGGATGGGCAGAGTCCATCCCTTGGGACGGCCCTTGATATTCGGATCATGGGAAAGGCTGAGGTGGGTTTTGACCATGCAGGTGCCCAGTTTGGCAAGCTCCGGGTCCTCCTCGATCTTTTTGGCTTTGGCCAGAGCATCGGGAGAATAGGTCACATCACTGGCTCCATAGACCTCGGTGGCCAGGAGTTTGATTCGCTCCCGCAGCGGCGTGGTATCGGCATACAGGAAGCGGAAGTCATTCTCATCCCTGCAGGCATCCATTACCGCGTCTGCCAGCTCCAGGGCTCCTTCTCCACCCTTCAGCCAGTGCTCCGAGAGAGCCACTCTGGCACCTGTCTGCTCGGCCAGGCGGCGGATGGCGGCGATTTCGTCCTTCGTGTCGGTATGGAAGGCATTGATGCAAACCACCGGGTTGATTCCGGCCTTTTTGACTGTCTCGATATGGGCAATCAGGTTCTGGCAGCCCTTTGCGACCAGGTCCACGTTTTCGGAAGTATAGGCTTCGTCCAGCGGCTTTCCGGGCACGACCTTGGGGCCGCCTCCGTGCATCTTGAGGGCCCGGACCGTGGCCACAATGACCGCGCAGTGCGGCTTCAGGCCGCTGAAGCGGCACTTGAGGTTCCAGAACTTCTCAAAACCGATGTCGGCGCCGAATCCGCTTTCCGTGACCACGTAATCAGCCAGTTTCAGCCCTATCTGATCGGCCACGATCGAGGACTGGCCAATGGCGATATTGGCAAAAGGACCGGCATGAACCAGAACCGGCTGTCCTTCGAGGGTTTGCAACAGGTTCGGATTGAGGGCCTGCACCATCCAGGCAGTCATGGCCCCATCGACCTCGAGGTCTCCGGTAGTGACCGGCTCACCGCGCTTGTTGTAAGCCACGACGATCTTGCCCATCCGCTCCCGCATATCCTTCAGACTGGTGGAGACAGCCAGAATGGCCATGATTTCGGAGCTGACGGCAATGGCAAAACCGGATCTCATGAGTACGCCATCCATCTTGCCGCCATGTCCAATGATAATATCCCGCAGCGACTGGGCACAGAAATCGATGACCCAGCGCATCTCGACATTCTTGGGATCGATATCCAGCCGTTTCAAACCCCGTTTGGCCAGTTCGGCATCGGTATAATTACACTCATGCTGCAGCCGTGAAGTCAGGGCCACCATGGCCAGATTGTGGGCATTGGTCACCTTGTCGATGTCTCCGGTCAGGCCCAGCGAGAAAGGAGTCAGGGGGATACACTGGGCCAGTCCTCCTCCGGCTGCACTTCCCTTGATGTTAAAGGTTGGCCCGCCGGATGGCTGGCGGATGGCTCCTATGACCTTAATTCCTTTCTTTCCAAGCCCTTCGACCAGACCCATGGTAGTAGTGCTTTTTCCCTCGCCCAGCGGGGTCGGAGTAATGGCCGTTACATCGATGTATTTACCATTTGGTTTATCTTTCAATCGCTTCAGGATAGCAGCAAAATCCAGCTTCCCCAGGTAGTGTCCCATGGGAAGCAGCTCCGTGTTTTCCAGGCCGAGCATCTCCCCCAATTCGGATACAGTCTTCATCCGGCCTTCTGCTTCTTCAGCAATTTCCCAGTCTTTGTGCTGTCTTGGATCTAAAGGCATGGTTACCCTCCATCAGTTTTTTGAGATGATGTTTTGGTTTGAGGAATGCAGCGATAGTATCGCTTGGTTGAATCTTTCACCTGCTACTGCTGCTGGGTCTTTACTTCCTGTTGGGTCTTTTATTACTGCTGCTATTCGGTTGATCCGGCCTGCTATCCTTACCATCGCCTGGAATATGCGCTGGTTCTGGAACGAAGGTAGTATACCACAGGGGAAAATATAAAACAACGTTTAAAAAATTGATAGAGATGCCGGATGCTGTTTTTCAACCTTCATTTTTTGGTTGACAAGTATTTCATCATCAATTATTATATACAGCTTATTTGGGCTGCTGCTATATTTCCTGTTTTATTCAGTCCTTACAGGGAGGGGCAATGCGTTTCGTGGAAGGACATTGTTTTGAATTAAAAGGCGAAGAAGTTGCATTGTTTGCCAGGGAAGGGCAAACATCCAGAATTGAAAGATGCACTGGGACTTATCACCGAGCAGAGGATGAAGAGGTATTAATATTCAGGGAGTGGAAGCGTGAACAAGATCATGGATATAACCATAATCATACCCATGCCTGTGATCTTGACCATGGTCATGTTTATATTAACAAGGAAGCAAATGCATAAGCAATAAGGTCAGGTCATGAGGTGGTGTTTGGTGCTTTCGCTTCGATAAGCTCTCTCAGAGTTCGAAGCAGGTCGGACAAAGAATATGGTTTCTGAAGGTAGCGGAATCCTCTCTCTCTAATAATGGGCCATTGTGCCTTTTGGTCCGTATAGCCGCTAACCAGAAGGACCTGGAGGTCGGACTGGCGCAGAAGGAGTTGATCGACTAAATCAAGCCCCGTTTGATCAGGTAAAACGACATCGCTTACCACCACCGTAAACTTTCCCCTCTCCTGATCAAAGTCATTCAACGCCTCCTGGACGCTTGAAGCCTCCTCCACAGTATAGTGGTTTTCCCGAAGTATTCTTGCCGTCAATTGGCGAACTTCCTCTTCATCCTCCACCAATAAAATGTGCTCACCCTTACCCTGAAGCTTCGGTAAAGGGAGAGCTTCTTCTTCTTCTTCTTTCTTCTTTGCCTCAGTTAAAAGGGCTGGCAGGAAAATCTCAAATACCGACCCTTTGCCCGGCTCACTGGAGACATTGATCCATCCCTCATGCTGCTTGACTATGCCATAGACCACCGATAGGCCAAGGCCGGTCCCTTTCCCGACCCCCTTGGTGGTGAAAAAGGGCTCAAAAATCCGCTCAATGGTCTGTGCATCCATACCGCTGCCGGTATCCGCAATCGAGAGGCGGATAAAATTGCCTGGCCGTGCCTCAATAATGGTTTTGGCATGCTCTTCATCCATGGTCAGGTTTTCAGTTTTGATGGTGAGCCTGCCCCCTTTCGGCATTGCATCTCTGGCATTGACGGCCAGATTCATGATTACCTGCTCAATGGTCCCCTCATCAGCCATAATTGGCCAGAGATGAGATTCCAGCTCGGTAATAATGACAATATCCTCACCAATGAGGCGGTAGAGCATCTTAAGCAGATCGTCGATTATTCCGTTAAGGTCCAGAGGAGCCGGTTCCATGTGTTGCTTGCGGCTGAAAAGGAGCAACTGGCGGGTAAGATTAGCTGCCCGGTCAGCCGATTTCCTTACCTGGTGGAGATTCCTGGTTGCGGCATCTGAATCGGATATGTGCATCAGAGCCAGGGTGGTATACCCCTGGATCGTGGTCAGCAGGTTATTGAAATCATGGGCCACACCTGCGGCCAGGATGCCGATGGCTTCCATTTTTTGCGATTGAAGGAGTTGAGCCTGAATTTTCGCTTTTTCCTCCTCCGCACGCTTGTACCCGGTAATATCCCTGCCATAGAGATTGGCATAACCATAGTCAATTATCGGTGCGACAAAGAAGGAAAAGACATGACCGTTGCAGCTCAATTCCATTTCTTTATTCTGCCTGGAGTCAAACGATTCCTTTATCAATTGATAGTACTTATCAGGGAGATATTCCCCGATGGATCTACTCCATTCAGCTAATAACAGTGAGCTGGCACCATTGGCATACAAAATCTTACCATCCCTGGCAATGCGCATGATAGGGTTTGGGTTTTCTGCAGGTAATTTCGCAAGAAAGCTGATTTTTTCTTCCGCCAGTTTGCGCTCGGTGATATCTATACCCTGGGCTATGGTGGCCAATAAGGTCGTGCCGTCTTCTGCATAAATGTTTGCTGAATTCCAGAGTACATGGTGTATGTCGCCAGCCTTGCAGCGGATGGGAATTTCCACTGTCTGCCAGTGTTCCCCGGTCAAGGCGCGGGTTATTTTATCCATCGATTCGTTTTGGTTTGCTTCAGAGAAAAGTATGTTCACTTTCCGGCCAACGACTTCATCAGCCGTATATCCGGTAAGACGCTCGAAAGCCTGGTTAAAGCGTGCGATAGTCATATCGGGATTCCAGACAATGATTGGTGCATTAGCGTACTGAATCAGCTTCTCGAGGTAATTACTCGTCTCTCTTAGTGCCTTCTCCGCCCGCTTGCGCTCGGTAATATCTTTAAAAGTCACAACAGAACCAACAATTTTTCCTTTCTCTTGAACTGGAGTACTCACATATTCAACCGGGAAACTTGAACCATCTTTCCTCCAAAATACTTCCTCAGTGGTATAACGAGGGATCCCATCCCTCATAGTTGCATAGATTGGACATTCCTCAGAAGAATAAAGACTTCCGTCAGCTTTTGAATGATGGAGAAGCTCATGCTGGTGGCGGCCAATGAGCTCTTCGGCTTCATAGCCGGTTACAGCTAATGCGGTTGGATTGACAAAAGTGGTCTTTCCCTCTAAGTACAGGTCGCCATAAATACGCGACCACATAGAAAACAAAAAGAGGTTCGGACATGGTAAAATATCCTTGGTACCAGAGAAGAGGTATCAAAAAAGGTCTGAAAGGAGTGATTATCATGCCAG